>JAYUWQ010000163.1:0-5306 GCA_043753485.1 bacterium | reverse complement strand
AGCGGCGGAAGGCGCGGGGCGGGTTCTAAAAGCAGCCATGGCTGGCACGGCGAGTAAAGTCGATTGCCTGGCTGCATTCCGTTTGATGGTGGCCGGATCGTGGATCCGGCAATTTCACACCCCCTGACCTCCAATTCAGCCACCATGATGAATCGTGTTGCCCCAGCGGAGTCAGGAAAAAAATTGCGGATAGCGATTATTCCCGCGATTTTTGATCCAGAATTGAACTACATCGAAAATGCTTTTGCCCTGACGCTGCACGAGATGGGACATGAGGTGCGGGTTTTTACTTCATATCACGGAGTGACCGGAAGTTACCGGGCTATCTTGGCTCTGGATCGGGGAATGCCATTCCAGATCATACGCTCCAAGCGGGTAATCAACGTGGCGGCGACCCAGATTCCATGGGATGGTTCCATCCGCACGAAAATCAGGGATTTCGACCCTGAAGTGGCCTTCGTGCTCGCACCAAATCACGGCCTTGGTGCGGCTTGGGTCAAGCACCTGCCAATCTCTTGCCGCCTGATTGCCAGTTTCAGTGATTTGCCTTGGCACCGGGGGCGGTTCCGCACCTGGATTAAACGTTATTGGGCTCTGCGCGTGATCCGCCGGGCCTGCAAAGTGATCACTGTCACCAACCAAACCCAGCAGTTGGTGGTTGGCTGGGCCGGGCCGCAGAATGCCGAAAAAGTGGAATTGATCGGGTTGCCGTTCCGGCCCGAGGATCTATCGGGCAGCTCCCCGCCGCCCAAGGCCTTGGAACTAAGCCTCCGTGTGCGTCATCTGATGGTCTGTGTAACCCGGGTCAGTCCGTCCAAAAAGCTGGATGTGCTGTTCGGGGCGATGGAGCGGCACATGACCGAGCATCCGGACTCCGGGTTCGTGATAGCAGGTTTTGACGATAGTGCCGAGTCCCGCCGCCTGCGGGGCATCATTGAAGGCTCGCCGGTGGCGGCCCGTTGCGCCATCCTTCCGATGATTGGGATTGGAGAAATCGGAGGGCTGTTCAGGATCGCGTCCTGTTCGGTGTGGAGCTTGGTATCCATTGGCATTTACCATTCCCTTCATTGTGGGTGTCCGGTTTTGGTGAAAGCAGGTCAGGATGCCCAGCATCTTTTGGAAAACCCGGCGGCCGGGGGGTGGTACCCCAATATGGAGGCGATTGACGAAGTGCTGCAGAACTTGTTGGCTCACCCCCGGGACCGCACTGAAACCAGTGCGGTGGTGAAGCGATTCCACGCACGGAACGTCTTGGAACCTCTGCTGGATGCTGCCAAATCTGTGGACATGTAGCCGCGCTTCTGCAAGGGCAGGGGCAGCAGCAGAGAAAACGTTGCTTTGCCGGTGATCAGGCTTTAGGTGCCACATTGTCGACTTCTCAGGTAGCAGTGTCTCTTCGATCAAATTGTTATAAGATCGCACCAAGCCTCCCCAGAAGAGTCTGGACAAATAGGCCCTGAATGCTAAGTAAGTTCCACTTTCCTGCCGGACGGCAGCTCACGAAATCGTCCTCCCCAGCGTCATGCAAGCCAATTCCCTTTCAAAAATCGCCTTCGTTTTTGGGGGATTGATCGCGGTTTTATTCATTGTCTTCGATCTCCTCACCTCCGGGGGGAATGCCGTTGCGCAACTGTACCGTTATCTTTTGGTGGGAGGGGCGCTCTTCGGTCTCCTCAATCCCCGTCCGGCTTTTTATCTGCTGATCGCCTTGACCGCCTATTTGGATTTCACCAAACGGCTGATGATTTTCGACAGCGGCATTTCCAAGATGGATCTTTACTACGTACTGGGGGTAGCCCCGGCCCTGATGTGCGGGATTGCGGCCCATACGTTTTACAGTTTGTTGATCACGGGGCAGGAAACCCGGGCCGGCTTGTTGAAACTGGCCATCTTCACCGTATCCATTGCTGGCTTTCTGGGAGTGATGGGGTTGATGGGGTCCGTAAACCGTTTTCAGGCTTTGGGGGATTCTGTGAATGCCACCGTCTACATGCTGCTGTTGCCAGTGGTTCCTAAGTTGTTCAGAACCCCTGAAGAGCTGAGGAAGCTCCTCAAATACGTGCTCATTATTTACACGCCGGCGGTGTTGTACATGCTGGTCCATTGGTTTCGAGCTACTTTTCTGGATATGAACCCGCCAATTTTCGGATGGGAATTAGATTATGTGAAGAGTGGCTTGACGATTGAGATCCGGCAATTGGCGGAACGAAAGTTCCGGCCCTTCGGAACCTTCAATTCAGCTTCCAATGCCTCCATGGTACTTGCGGCGGTGCTGGGAGTGGTTTGCAGTGGACTCTGGAAACAACCGTTTGCGGGGCACCCTAACGGGGGAGGGGGGAGGGTATCCCGACTCATTTTGGCGGTCTTGCTGGTGATTGCCATGTATGCCACCTATAGCCGGACGGGTTGGGTTCTTGCCATGGTCATTTTGGTGGTTCCGGTGCTGTTCCGGAGCCGGTTTTCCACGATAGCCGCCTATAGCGCCGGAATTCTCGCCACGTTATTGATGATGTTTTCTGCCCCGTATTTACTGAAACACAAAATTCTCAATGAAATCAGCCTCGATCTTTACTCATCGTCCAGCCGGACTGATGAAATGGCTCAGGTAACAAATATCTCGACAATGAATGACCGGTTGGAGGGATTCTACAACTTGGTGAAAAATCCAAAAGTGTGGACTCCCTTTGGGTTCAGATTTGCCTATGCCAATCCTGAATCGGTTCGACAGTCCATTCGCGTTCATGACGCGTTGTCGGCCGCCTTGATCAAATATGGCTACGTGCCTATGGCACTTGGAGGGATTGCCGTGCTGGTTTTTCTCCGGCGGATGCATGGTTATGTTCTGGCAGAACAGCAACCCTTGGCCCGTTACATGGCCGCCAGCTGTCTGGCTGTGGGATTTGTGCTGTGTCTGGGCACGCTCGTCAACAGTGCCCAGTTGATCACTTATCCCGTTAATTTCTGGGTCTGGTTCATGTTCAGTTGCGTCGTGGCGCTGATGTTCTGGCGCGCCGAAGTCGCTTTAGCTCCGGCTGAAGAGGAAGGGACGGACGCCAAACCTGCGGTGGCACCCCGCCAACCGCGTCGTCCGACAACGCCCCGTTTCGGAGAAAGGGTCGTTGGGGCCTGACGCACCGATTAGAATTTAGTGCGGCGATGTCTGGACGAATACTTTTTGTGGCCCCGATTCCTCCTCCAGTGCATGGAGGGGCGTTAGCAATGCAGTATTTGCTATCACTTACGGTGCAGACCGGATTGCGGCACATCAATAGTCAGTTCGCTTCTGGATTGGCGGACATGGGGAGATTTTCTGCTGTCAAGGCGTGGCGATTATTGTATTATAGTGGTCAATTGATCCAGGAAGTTATCCGATTTCGCCCGGTCGCAGTCGTCGTCACCCCCACCTTCTACCTGGGGCCGTTTCTGAAGGATGCGGTATTCATTTGGCTGAGTTTTCTGTTGGGTCGGCAGACGGTGGCTTGGTTACACATGGATTTTCGGGTGATGGGGTATGAAGATCGCCCTGCGCTGGTGCGGTGGTTCGTCCGCACGACTTTGTTGCGATGTCATCGTTTTGTGGTGGTTTCCGAAGGCTTGAAGGCTCAGCTCCCTTCCTGGATTCCATCAGATTGGATAGACGCGGTAGCCAACGGGGTGGAAGTGCCAATGCCTGTCCCGCCACGGCGTTTGCCAGACGGGAAGATCAGGATTTTGTATCTTTCTAACCTTGAGGCGGCGAAAGGCTGGCGAGTGATGCTTGAGGCGGTGCGGGGCCTATGCGTGGAGTTTCCAGAAGTGGAGGTGGTTTATCACGGACGACCCGCATTTAAGGAGACAGACCAATCGATCGATGAAGAGATCGCCCGCGATGACGCGGATGGACGGATCACCTATGAAGGCCCGGTGTATGGGGAAGCCAAATGGAAAGCCCTGGCGGAAGCGGATATCTTTTGTTTTCCTTCGTTGCATGAAGCCTTTCCCATGGCAATTCTTGAGGCGATGGCTTCAGGCTTGCCTATTGTGGCAACCCGGGTGGGCGCGGTGGCGGATGCGGTGCAGGATGGAATTGGGGGAGAGTTGGTGGCTCCCGGGGACAGCAGGGAGATGGCAGGCGCGTTGCGACGATTGATTACAAATCCCGGATTGCGCCGGGAGTTCGGGGCTTTTAATGAAAAGCGGTTCCAAGCAAAATATACCCTCGTGGCTTATCAACAGCGCTGGCTAGCTTGGATGCAGCGTTTCGCTTGAACGGAGGGATCCGGTCTGGGCGAGGTTGTTCGGGATAATCGTCTCACTCTTTCAAAATTCACTTCCTTGATTACTACCATGAAAGCATTTATTACGGGAATCACGGGCCAGGATGGATCCTATTTGGCCGAGCTGCTGGTGGAAAAGGGATACGAGGTGCATGGGTTGGTGCGGCGGACTTCCTCGATGGTGCGGGAGCGGATGGATCCGATCATGGAGGACCCGAAGATGCGGGCCGCGATCAAGCTGCATTATGGGGATTTGGGCGAAGGGACCAACCTGGTGCGGCTGTTGCTGGAGATCCAGCCGGATGAGATTTACAACCTGGCTGCGCAGAGCCATGTGCGGGTGTCCTTTGATGAGCCGGAGTTTACGGCGGATGTGACGGGGACGGGGACGCAGCGGTTGTTGGAGGCGATCCGGATTACCGGGTTGATCGGGAAGGCGCGGTTTTATCAGGCCTCTTCGTCGGAGATGTTCGGGCTGGTGCAGGCGGTGCCGCAGATTGAGTCGACGCCGTTCTACCCCCGCAGCCCGTATGCCTGTGCGAAGTTGTACAGTCATTGGATCACCATCAACTACCGGGAATCCTACGGGCTGCACGGGTCGAGCGGGATTCTGTTCAATCACGAATCACCGCGGCGCGGGGAGACCTTTGTGACGCGGAAAATCACGCGGGCGGTGGGGCGGATCAAACACGGGCTGCAGAAGCAGCTGGTGCTGGGGAATCTGGAGGCGAAGCGGGACTGGGGGTATGCGAAAGAGTATGTGGAAATGATGTGGCTGATGCTGCAGCAGGAGACGCCGGATGATTATGTGGTGGCGACGGGGGAAACGCACTCGGTGAAGGAATTTGTGATGGAGGCCTTCGGGCAGGCGGGGTTGGATTGGCAGGAGTATGTGAAGTATGACGAAGCCTTCGAGCGGCCGGCCGAGGTGGAGCTGTTGATCGGGGATTCGGCGAAGGCGGCGAAACAGCTGGGCTGGGTGCCGAAGGTGAAGTTCAAGGAACTGGTGAAGATCATGGTGGAGTCGGATTTGGAACTGGCGGAACGGGA
>JAYUWQ010000162.1:0-5310 GCA_043753485.1 bacterium | reverse complement strand
ACGCTCAACCCCTCAAATCCCAACTCGGCCCCCAGCGCATTCACCCCTTCCCACCGCGGGAATCAGGGGCTATAACACTCCCTGTGGGATGCTTGTGTCTTTTCATCAAGGTTCAAGATGAGCCGCGAACGTGGCTGGCGCGGCTCGGAGCACGAGAGGTGACAGCCATAGCCGTTGGCTCTGGCGCCTTGGGCCTTTTCACTACCTGACTGTCGGCTGTCATAAGCGCGCTCCGACAACTATTCGCACTACTCCGGTCGCCGGCCGCAGTGATTCATGGGGTATGAGGTGAAGGGCCGGCACCCCTGCATTAACAAACGCATTCATTAATGCGTCCAAAGGCGTGGGGCCATCATATGGCTCTGCAACGAGGGGACCTCTGGTGAGCACGGCCACTTTCGACCAATCACCAGCTGACACTCCCGCCTCACGCAGCATGAAAGGGAGACCCGCATTTTCTGTCTTTGACATCTGTGAAACCGGCGAAGCAACGGTCCACCCAGCGGATAAGAGTGCATCAGAGATGGTCGTTGCGAACTCATATGCTTCATCATCCCCATCGCGGAAAACGATCTCTGCGCTCCCCGCTGAGCGGCCGACGAGCACTTCTGCAAACCCTGTAGGAAGTCGGCGCCCACCGACACGATTTTTGATAGCGTGAAGTTCGGCTTCCGAAGCCTGCATACGCTCTTGTGCTTTGACTTTGTCTGACCGCTGAACCGACAGCAGGCGATCAGCGATGAAATGACTTCCGAAGGTAATGATAAGACCAACCGCGGTTACACCCAAGCCTACCCAGCGGAGAAGGCTTGCAAATTTTTGGAGTTCGTCAGAGGTCATTGTTGGAAGGTTTCCCCAACTCCGTATTATCCCAACAGGGGTGTTATGATTTCCATTTCAAGAGGCGGCATATCTGGAGGGCGGGTGGCCGGCGAAGGGTGGGGAGCCGATGGACCGGTCTGACCCTATTCGGCGCCAACAGGATTTGCAAATCATTAGGGGAAAATCCCGGGAGGCCTGAGGGTGCCTAGCCCCCCAGCATCTGGCGCATGGCGCTGAAGCGGTTTTTGGCTTCGTCGAGGGAGACGGGGCGGTTGCGGAGCTCGCTCCAGGAGGAGCGTTCCACGAACTTTTCGTCGAGCTCCCGGATGAAGCTGCTGCCCTGGCTGGGGAGGCGGTCGCCCCATTTGGTGCGGGCGGCACACCAGGTGAGGGTGAGGCGCTCCCGGGCGCGGGTGATGCCGACATAGAGGAGGCGGCGCTCTTCATCGCGGGTGCCTTCCTCGACGCTGCGTTTGTGGGGGAGAATGCCTTCCTCCAGGCCGGGGAGATAGACGTGGGGGAACTCGAGGCCCTTGGAGGCGTGGAGGGTGATCAGGGTGACGCCCTGTTGTTTTTCGAGGTCGTCCTTGCCGGTATCGCGCTCGTCATCGAGGCAGACGCTGCCGAGGAAATCGATCAGCTCCGGCTCGGTGCGGACGGGGCGGCTGCGGATGCTTTCGAGGAGTTCGCCGATGCCGTTTTCGCGCTGGGTGGCTTCCTCCTCGTCCTTGCAGGAGCGTTTCAGCCACGGGAGGTAGTCCATTTCCCGGACCATGTCCTGGGTCATCTCGGCGAGGGTGGGGTAGCCTTCGGAGAGGAAACCCTGCCATTTGCTGACAAACTCCTGGAAGGCCTGGATGGCGCCCTGGGCCCGCTTGGAGAGGGTGGACTGGAAGGCATCGCTGACGAGGGTTTTGTAAACGCTCTCCTTCCGTTCCTGGCTGGCGAGGGTGGCGTTTTCCACGATGACATCGCTGAGGCCGCGGGGAGGGGTGTTGATGATGCGTAGGAGATTGATGTCATCACCCGGATTCACAAGGATGGCGAGATAGGCCATGACGTCCTTGATCTCGCGCCGGTCGAAGAAGCTGCGGCCGCCGATGATGCGGTAGGGGATCTTGTTCTTGCGGAGACCCTCCTCGAAGACGCGGGTCTGGGCATTGGTGCGGAAGAGGATGGCGAAGTCGTCGAACTTCAGATTGTCCCGGTCCTTCATGACCATTATGTCCTCAATGACAAAATCGGCCTCCTCCTGCTCGCCGGGCATGGAGATGAGGCGCACCATGTCGGCGCTTTTCTTCGAGCTCCAGAGCTGTTTGGCGCGGCGGTCGAGGTTGTTTTTGATCAGGCCATTGGCAGCGCCGAGGATGACGTCGGTGGAGCGGTAGTTTTCCTCCAGCTTGATGACCGAGGGGTTTTTGAAGAAGCGCTCGAACTGGAGGATGTTGGCGATTTCCGCCCCGCGCCAGCCGTAGATGGACTGGTCGTCATCGCCCACCACGCAAATGTTATGATGGGGGCCGGTGAGGTGCCGGATCAGTTCCATCTGGAGACGGTTGGTGTCCTGGAATTCGTCCACCATGAGGTATTCATAACGGCTCTGCCAGGCCTCGCGCACCTCCGGGTGCTTCTGGAGGATCTTCTCGGCGAGGAGGAGCAGATCGTCGAAGTCGACGGCATTGAGGAGCTTGAGCTGGTGGAGGTATTCGTGTTTCACCACGTTGATCAGGGCATCGGACTGGGGGGCGGCGGGGATGCCTTTGTTGCGCTCCCGGCTGATGAGGGAGATGGCCACGTCGGGGTCCAGCTTTTCGCCCTTCCCGGCCTTCTTCACGATGATGCGGCGGACGAGGCTGAGTTGCTCGCTGCCGGTGTAGATGGCGAAATTTTTCTTGTAACCCAGCTTGTCGATATCGCGCCGCAGGATCTTCACACAGAGGCTGTGGAAGGTGGAGATGGTGATCTTTTTGACGGTGCCCTTCGGCGTCATGTGTTCCACGCGTTCCACCATTTCGCGGGCCGCCTTGTTGGTGAAGGTGACGGCGAGGATCTGCTCCGGGCGGACGCCTTTTTCGAGGAGGTGGCAGATGCGGGTGGTGATCACGCGGGTCTTGCCCGTGCCGGCTCCGGCGAGGATGAGCACCGGACCTTTGATGGTGGTGACGGCTTCGCGTTGGGGGGCATTGAGGTCCGAAAGGCGCACAGGAAAAGTCCGGGGAAAACGTGGATAAGCAACGGACGCAGACCGTGTCCGTGCGGACGGCGGCGTCAAACGGGCACGTGGGAATTCTGGGAGAGCCCGCCCCTTCCCTGTGGCTGCCTGCCCCGTGGCGGGGCCGGATTACGGCTGGGGCTTTTTGACGATGAGGCCGTGCAGCAGGCCGCCATGGTCGCCGGCCGTCCAGGTGCCGGAGTAGGTGTTTTCGAAGATCATGACACGGGCGGAGTAGGTGCCGGCTCCGGGCATGGTGAATTTATCGACGATGATGATGGGGGTGTCGCCGGCCCATTTCACCTGGACGGGGACGGGGGCGACGAGGTTGACCTTGCCGTATTCAATCCGGGCGTTGATGACCCAGCGGTCGCCACCGGTTTTCATGACCCCGACGATTTCATACTGCTCGGGCTTGGCCTCCCCGAGGGCGCCATTCTCCACGGTGCACCAGCGGCCCTGGAACAGGACGCCGGCGAGGGTCTGCACAAAGGCGGCTTCGAGGTCCTCGGCGGAAGGTGCCGGGGTGGCGGGTTTGGCGGGTTCCTTGGGCGCCGCGGTTTCCTTTTTGGCTCCGTTTTTCTCCTGAGCCGGGAGGGGGCTGACGGCGGTGAGGGCGAGGCCGGCGAGGAGGAAGGAAACAGCAGTTTTCATGGAGGTTGGTGTGGGGAAATTTTGGAGGAGCGCGGACTTGTAGTCCGCCCCGGAGCATGGGCTGTCAGAACTTGGATGGTTGCGAAGATGCCGCGGGCTTTGAAGATACTGCGGGCTTTGAAAAAAGCCAGGGCACTGGGGCGGACTACAAGTCCGCGCTCCGTTTTTTGGAGACGGGGCTTCCCCATTTTTTAGAGCCGGGGTTTCTCGGGTTTGAGGGGGGCATTGGCGGGGCGCACGCCTTTGACTTGCAGGGTGCGTTTCCACACCTTGTCCCCGGCGGTGAGATAAAGGGTGTCGAGATTGGGTCCGCCGAACGCGAGGTTGGCCGCCCGGCCGTTGGGCGGGAGCTTGATGATGCCATTCACCCGGCCGGCCTGGTCGCAGTATTGGACCCCGAGGGTGGTGGCGACGTAGAGCATGCCATTGGTGTCGGTGGCGAGGCCATCGGCTCCACTGCCGGTGGCGGCGTCAGGCATGTGAATGTGGAAATAAGGCTGCTTGTATTGCAGGGAACCGTCCGGCTTGACCTGATAGGAATATACCCACTGCCCCCGGGTGTCGGCGACGTAGAGGAGGGACTGGTCGGGGCTGAGGGTGATGCCATTGGGCATGTTCAATCCTTCGTCCACCACCTTTTTGGTGCCGTCCGGAGCGACGTGCCAGACTTTCCGGTTCTTGTGGTCGGTGAACCAGAGATGCCCGGTGTGGGCGACGGTGACATCGTTGGGATCGAGATCGGAGGCGATCACCTTGCGCTCCCCGGTGGTGATGTCCCAGGCGGCGATGCAGCGGTCGCGGTTGCAGGCGGCGTAGAGGCGGCCGTCCGGACCAAAGGCCATGCCGTCGGCTCCGCCGGTGTTTTCGGCGAAGGTGGTCACCTTGCCATCGGGACCGACGCGGTGGATTTTCTGCTTGCCGGCATCGGCGAAGAACACCTCGCCATTGGGGGCGGCATCCGGGCCTTCGGTGAAGCCGTGGCCTTCGCTGACCAATTGCCAGTCCTGGCCGGGGGCGAGGACTTTCATGATAGGCTGCCGGACATTGACGGCGGCCGGGATGGGGTTGCCGTAGTCGCGCCAGAGCCAGCGGAGGGCATCGGGGAGGATGGAGCCGCCCTGCTTGCCATTGTGCCCGCCATCGCCCCAGACGTGGGTGACATCGTAGCCGGAAAAGGTGAGGGCGCTGAGCATGGCCTGGTTGGCATTCCACCAGTCGCCGCCGTAGATATTGAGGTCGTTGGAACCGTCCTGGAGGAACACCCGCAGGGGCTTGGGTTCGAACTTGCGGATCAGGGTAGGATATTCATTCCCGCCCCGCAGGCCGACGTAGGTGCCGATGGTGCTGAAGACGCGGCGGAAGGCATCGGGGCGTTCCCAGGCGGCGGTGAAGGCAGCAATGGCGCCGCTGCTGGCCCCGCCGAGGGCGCGGTCGTCCGGGTTGTCGGAAACATTATACTTTTTCTTCAGTTCGGGGATGGCTTCCTCGATGAGGAACCTGGCGTAGGCGGGGCCGAGGCCATCGTATTCGAAGCTGCGGTTATAACGGGCCAGCGCCTGATCGCTGGTGGCGGGAACCACGCCGGGATTGATGAAGAGCCCGATGGTGACGGGCATCTGGCC
>JAYUWQ010000161.1:0-5316 GCA_043753485.1 bacterium | reverse complement strand
AGCCTCCGCGGACGACCCCGATGATGCGCCAGTTTTTGCTGAGGGGGACAAACAGCGGCAGGGAAACCCGGCTTTCGAAAACATCGCCGCCCGGGCCTGCCAGGGAGGAGTCGGAGAATTCAAATTGAGTGCTCAGGTCGAGCACCAAAGAAGGAGGGGACCCGGCGGATGGGGCTGCGGGTGGAATCAACCCGGTACCGGCCTGAAGCGCGGACAGAGTGGCGGCCAAAGCCAGGAAAGGAGTCAACCGGGAGAGGGAATTCAGGGGGGATTTCACATCCCATATACGTTTCCCATATTGGCCGCGTCATGGGAAAAGCGCGGGTTTATTTTCCTGCGGCCCGGGGGAGGGAAGGGCAGGGAAAAGAGGGGCGGATTTCAATCTTGACAGCGTTAGGCCTGAAGTGTCAGCTTCCCGGGATGGAAAATAAATTCCGCCTTCTCCTTGCCCTCCTGCTGGTGCTGGGCGCTGGCCTCTGGTGGACCTCCGGGTCCGGAAAGACCCAGCCAGAGGGGCCCGGTCCAGTTCCACCGGTGGTGACAAGCACAAAACCATCCCCGAAGCGGCCTGCGCTGGCCATGGCCCCGGACCGGAAAACGGAGGTCCCACCGGCCCCGCTGTCCAGTGAGGCCGCTCAGGAACTCGAAAGGCACAAAGCGATCGACCGCGAACACCTGACCAAACTCCGCACCGGCATTTTTGCCTACAAAGCCAAGTATGGCCGGTATCCGGAATACCTGACCCAGCTGGTGCCGGAATTTGTGACCGCGGACACCCTGATTTCCCCCCATAAAAAAGCCGGTGCCCAGGATTTTGCCGACATGGACCACCCGGACCCCGGCTTGGAAAAACCTTCCTACGGTTATGAGTTCAGCAATCTGGAATTCCGCGATGGACGGACGTTTGCCGAAATCAAGGAAGTCCAGCGCGCCGAGTGGGGGGACGCCATCCCGCTGCTGCGCTGTTTTGCCTACGGGGAGGTTATGAATATGGCCTATGGTGGCGACGTCTATGAGACCGCGCTGAATTGGGAATGGGATGCCGCGACGATGGATCTGGTGGATAAATATGGCTGGGGTCCAGGCCTGAAATCCGGGGAAATGGTGAAGGTGCGCGTCACCGGCGCCGACGGCCAGCCGGTGGCCAACGCCCAGGTCTGGGCCGATGGCCGCAACTATTCCTTCGACCTCCCCAACCGCCCCTTTGCCACCGATGCTGAAGGGTATGCCACCATCCCCGTCGGTGCGGATATTGACCGCACCTCGCTGGTCCTCCGGGCGGAAGCCCCCGGTCTCTCGAGTGCCACCACCCGCTATCCGGCCGGGTCGTTGCCCGAAGGCCAGTCGATGCTGCTGGGAGCCACGGAACCGGTGGGCGGGGTGGCGCTGGATGCCTCCGGCCAGCCCTTGGCCAATACCCGGATTTATCTCAAAACCGGGGGTGCGGAAAACACCGCCGCCGCCACGGTGACTTCTGTCAGGACCGATGACCACGGCCGCTGGCAGGCCGCGGTGCATCCCCAGGATATTCCGGGACTGTCCGCCCAGATCGGCATTCCGGGCGGCATGCCGGTGAAATATGTCCCCGGGCAACCGCTCGACTCCGCCGCAGCCAAAGCAGGCACCGCGGAGGTCCGGCTGTCCGGCTTGCCCCCTTGAGAATAACTGGCCCCCAACCACCCTCCGCTGCTGACCAGGCAGAAATGCAAAACCCGTCGGGAGAACTGCGGGCGAAAACGCATGGATCTTCGGTCAATATTCCAGCCCGACCAAAAATTCCATACTCTTGAGTTGGCCTTTGACTTTAAACCCGGGAATCTTTCCGGATGGGGGATTGACAGCCAGTTCTGGCACAAATATGGCTTTACTGTTATTTTAGCTCTTCAGGCCATGAACGTCTCCGTCCTTACCCTCACCCTCCTTTCCGCCACTGCCCTCGCCGTGCAGGCCGCCTCCATCGGAGTGAACTTTTCCGAAAATGACAGCAACCAGTCATGGCTGACCACCAACACCCCGGTGGGCCCTACCGCCATCCCCAGCGGCTTCTTCAATACCAATAACAATCCCACCGGCGCGGCAGCCCTGCCGGTCCGGACCGGGTCCCTCGCTGCGGGGTCCTTGCTGGGCTTGGTGGACAGCACTGGAGCGGCCACTTCCGCCAGTGTGGCCTGGAGTTCCGCCAATGCGTGGTACAACTCCAGCGGCACCGGAACCGACGAGGCCAGGCTGAGTGTGGGATATCTCGACGATGGCGGCGCCGGGGCCAGCATCACCTTTTCCTCCATCCCGTTCGCTCTCTATGATGTGTACATTCTGCTGGGTTCCGACGCCGGCGACACACACCTCTCCGAAATTCCGCGGGTGAATGGCACCAACGTGCTTGCCGCTGATTTTCCCGCTTTCGGCAATCTCGTCGGTTCGGGCGGAGGCTGGATTGAGGCCGATGGCACCAAGCGTGGCAATTATGTCGTAGCGCGCGGCATCAGCGGTGCCAGTGTCAACATTTCCGGACAGAACGTGACCGCCAACCGCATCGGCATCAGCGGGATTGTGATCAATCAGGTTCCTGAACCCTCCGCCGCCCTGCTCGGTCTCGGCGCGCTGGTTGGTCTGATCGTCCGCCGCCGCCGTTGATCCGGTCCTGGGCTGCACCGGGGGCGTTTTGGTTCCCGGTTTCTCCGGTCGCGGTGCCGTGCAAAAAGGGGCTGCGAATCAGGGACTGCCGATGAGGCTGCGGTAAACAGGGTCCCCAAAAAAGACATAACCCTGCTCCGACAAGGCCGTGCCGGTGAGCAGCGCGTGGAGCAAACCATTGCGTTCCACCAATTTGGTTTGGAGCACCGCCTGCTCCGGGTTTGCCATCAGCAGGAACGTCAGGCGGCCATCCCGGGCAGTGTGCCGGTGGAGCGGGCCTTCCACCTGCTCCGAAAAGGGAAAGGTTTTCCCCAGATCATCCAGCATGGCATGGCTGCGGCCCACGTACCGCCTTTTTCGCTGACAAAAGTTTTCCCGTTCAGCAGCGCCACGGAATCGTGGTAGGCGATAACCGTGAGGTAGCGGCTGGTGCTGCCTGACAACCAGGTGGACAGCCTGGCGGCGTGCCCCTTGGCCGCATCATACGCATAGTTGCTGTCCAGAAAGGCGATCCGCTCCACGTCGCGGGGAATCGCCTCCGGACTGTCCAGATATCGGAAGATAAAGGCCCCGCCACCGCTGTGGCCGGTGAGCACCAGTTGGAGGAAAGGCGCAGCCACCGCCTGCCGCAGCCGATCAAGTATCGCGGCAATCCGGGCTCCGCTGCCCGCATGGTTGCGGCACCACGCCGGCCAGGACTTTTCCCCGCATTCCACGTAGGCGGTCACGAGGGTGACTTCCGGCTGGTGCAACCTCAGCCAGCGGGTCTGCGCGGCGATCTGTTGGTGGCCATAACGCCTGTCCCTGCCCGGCGCGGGAAGCTGGCCCATGGTTTGTTCTATCGTATTCCCGTTGGGCAGGGCATAGACAATCAGCCGGACCGGGCGTCCAGGATCGGCGGTGGCCGGACGATTCACCACAATACGTACGCCGGGTTCCGGCTCCAGGGTGAGGAGGGTTTCGCCAAAAACCGCAGCCCGTTCGACTTCCGTTATGATCGGGACTGGTGAAGAAGCTGTGGTGGGCAGGGGTTCATCGCTCAGGAGCAGGGCTGTTTTGGAATCGGTCAGGATCTGTTGCACGGTGGTGGTCCGGCCGTTCAAGGTGACGGTTTTTCCAACCGGGCGGACGCCATGGCTGTAGTCCACCCAGGTATCGGCATGGCCGGTGTAGAGCGGCTGGATGGATGTGCCGTCCGGCCGGTGCCAGCCATGGATCGCAACCTTTCCTGGAGTTCCGGCAAGGCGGGGCGTGGAGACGAGGTCCTTGTGGTGGCCGGCGGTGAGCGTGCCCCACGGATGGCCGGTCAGGGCTGCCAGCCGTTGCTGGTGCACCGTTTCCTGATATTCCAGAAAGGCCGCCACGGTGGTCATGCCGGGCCCGGGCGGACGGGGCGTGGGCGGCAGCTTCAGAGGCGCTGCGGCGTGGATCAGGTCCACCATTTTCCGGGTGGGCAGCACACAGTCGAGGCGGTCCGCGATCCGCCATGCGGTGCCGGGGGTGAGCGGGGTCTGGAAGAAATCCGCCTCCCGGCCCACCGCCAGATAGTCCGGGGAGACTTGCAGGATCAGTTCATCCTGCCCCCCGGTCACCGTTATGGGCACAAACTTCCGCCAGAATTCCGGCACATTGCCTGACAGAATTTCCTGCTGCAGCACTGCTTCCCGTGCGGCGGGGTCCAATCCAGCCACGGCCTGCGCCACCGCCATGCCCCCGGGCGCACCGGCGGGACGGGCCGGCAGGTCAGGGGCAGCGTTGGCGGTCTGGCAGAACCAGCACAGACCCATAACGCTCATCCGCCGGAATCGGCCCCGACGGCGGGACCAGTTGAATAAAGGGGGCGGTCTCACCTCCCGGCATTAATCCAAAAACGGCGGACCGGACAGGATAAATTCCAATTGCGGCGGAGCTGGCAGGAGCGCGTGTCCGGCTTATCGGGATAAAACTACCCTGACAGGTTGCGCTTGCATAAAATCAATACCCGTTGGAAACGACATCCAGCATATCCCATGGAAGCAACGCTGGTTCAAAATAACCTGGTAGCCCGCAAAGCGGTGGATTTCCGGGTGCACAGTCTGCCGGCAGTGCCGCCGGCCCTGGCGGCTCTTTTTCCGGAGGTGGCCATCGGGGCTCCCCTCTCCCGCTGCGGCGCCCAGATGCTTTATGGCGCTCAGCTGCGGTCGGATGGGGCCGCCTGCATTTTATTGTTAGTGGAAGCCGCCTCCTTCCGGGACGATCGTCACCGGCTCCACTTCCTGGATGGCCTGCCGCGCGTGCAGGCCATCCAGCATCCGCATCTCCTCAGGTTGCTCTGGATGGGGGAGCGCGGAGGGAACGTGTGTCTGGGTTACGAAGCCTTTGCCGGCGAATGCCTCTTCCCGGTGATGGATCGTTTCCTGATGGACCCACCCACCGTGGTCAGCATCACCGCCGCTCTCGGCGGAGCCCTCGAGGCCGCGCATGTTCATGGCGTGATCCACCGGGATCTGAATCCTTCGTGGATCCTGATGGATGCCACGGGTGGCATCAAGCTGGCCGGCATGGGGATCGCGGCCCTGCTGCATGGACCGGACGGGGAGTTCGCCAGTGTCCTGTTATGGCGTCCGGAGTATCTGAGATCCTATCCTGCTCCGGAACAGTTGAATCCGGCGGAGGCTTCCGATCACCGGGCGGATATCCATG
>JAYUWQ010000160.1:0-2164 GCA_043753485.1 bacterium | reverse complement strand
CGCGGTTGCCGTTGAACTGATTGTAGTAAACCCGGAACCACCCGCTGGTCGGCTGGCCATTGGTGAAGCCGGGCTTGCCTGACACTTCGGTGTCGGTGGTGGGATATTCCACCTTGAGCGGTTCCTGGTTGTTGTCGGCCGCTGCCACAAAGTCGGTGGGATTTTCCATCCTCCCCAACACCGGGTCGAAGAGGAACATGTCGGGGAAAATGTTGTGACGCACGGTCATTTTGGAATTCCTGCCATAACACATGCGCAGGTGGGTGCCGGCCCAGGTGCAGTATTGCACCAGCCCCCAGGAGCGGATGAAACCGATGCTGCCGTAGTTTTCCGGACCGGAAGGCGTGGTGCCCTGGGCATCCACGAAGTCGGCGCAGGACACGATGTTTTCCTGGGCCATGCTGTCAGTGACACGGATGCCCCCCCATTTTGGAGGGCCGGTCTGAATGCCGTTTTTCACAGGATCGGCATCACCGGCGGCGACGGCCCCGGGGATGCCGGTGAAGAGGATGCGTTGCTGGGTGGTGCCCTCGGCAAGCAGCCGGCCAAGAACGGTGAGGCGGCGGTTGGCTTCCACCTGCACCTGAACCCCGGGATCAATCCGCAGGGTCAACCCCGCGGGCACCGTAAGGTGATCGGTCACGCGATAGGGAGAGCCGCTGCGGGTCCAGCGGACTTCGCCCGACTGGAGATTTTCCGGCAGGGCCAGCAGAGCCCCCATATCGGTGCGCGAACCGTCGGCGTCGCTGGGGGAGGCCGGATCACCGGAGTTGCGGCAGGGTGAGACATACAGGGGCGCGAGGCGGCGGGCGGCCTGGTTTTCCAGCAGGGAAGGAAGCGTGATGTTACCGGTGCCCGGCCAGGCGGTGGCGGCCGCATCATCGGCGTCCACCAGATTGCTGTAGGTGACCACCGTGTTGGCCGCCGGGTAGAGTGGATCGACTTTGATGGGCTCCTTGGCGTAGACGATGCAGTTGTTGGCGTTGATCGCGAGCGTGGCCCCGGCGGCGCTTTGCCCGCTCTTGTCCTGGGTGTAGAACCCAGTGCTGGCGGTGTCCGCATCCGGACTGGAGGGAGGCACGCTGTAACCCCAGGGAGCGAGGGTGGTATTGTGGTCCTCACTGATAATGGTCACATGATCGGCGGTGACGGTGCGGGTGGCCACGGTGCTGGATTTGGGCACGATCGCCTTGTCGCAATCCACGATGAGGGTGCGGGTGATCGTGAGGTCATTGTTCAGCAGGCTCATGCCCTTGTCCCAGCCTTCGCGGAGAATGCTGTCCTCCACCGTGAGGGGGCCGCCGAGGCCGTCGAAGATGTCATCGCCGCAACGGGCAAGCACGCTGCGCCGCACCACGATGGGCAGGCCGGTGGTGTTGTGCACGTAGA
The DNA here is from genome assembly GCA_043753485.1 of bacterium. GTDB lineage: Bacteria > Verrucomicrobiota > Verrucomicrobiia > Verrucomicrobiales > V1-33 > CAIZWU01. Next base: position 775 of record JAYUWQ010000160.1, on the reverse strand, counting down.
GGCAATCCTCGTCATCCGGGGCCGGGGCGTCGCTTTCCCGGGAGTTGGGGAGGATTTCCTGAATGTTGGAATCCTCGATCAGGAGGGAGCAGCCATCTTCCAATTCCGGTCCGGTGATGGTGCGGGCAATCAGGCTGCGGCGGAGCGTCAGGCTGCTGGTGCCGGTGGTATAACAAGCCTTGGCGGGACTGTCGCCGAGGGCGCAGTCCTCAAGGGTGAGTTGGCTGCCGACGAGCCGGATCAGAGGCCCTTTGCCGGTGTGGCCCCGGCCGGGGCTGCGGCCACCCCGGGTGATCAGGGTATGCTGGAGCAGGGAAGGAGCAGCCGTGTTATTGAAGAGCAGTTCTCCCCAGCGGTTGGCGTTGTCGGAACACGTCAGGGTCACGGGTTGGGTGGCGGTGCCTTCGCTGAGGAGGCTGCCGTTGATGATGAGATCGGTTCCACTGCTGCTGCCGGGTGTGGCATTGCCATCCAGCAGCACCACGGTTCCAGCAGTCAGGCGCAGGGTGCCATTGACTGGCACCGTGAGGTCTCCGGTCACCTTGACGAGACCGCTCCAGACCGTTTCCCCGGAGGGCAGGGTGCCGGAAACAGACTGGGGCACGGTAGCTCCCAGACTGGTCAGGGAAGTGGAAACCGTGCGGCCGTCGACTGCGGCGGAGAGGGTGAAACTCCCCGGATCCACGACCGGAGACAGGGCCTCCAAGGCACAGTCAAAACTGAGGTCGACACTGGCGCTGGCGTTCTGGAGTTGGACGGCAAGCAGATTCGGACC
>JAYUWQ010000159.1:0-5322 GCA_043753485.1 bacterium | reverse complement strand
TGGAAACCAGCCGCGACCTGAGCCAGTGGACCACCACCGGCGTCACCCTCTCCGCCCTGGATGCGGAGAATCAGCGCACCGCCTCCGTGCCGCGGGATCCCGCCGGCCAGTTCCTGCGCCTGGTGGTGGTGCAGTAGCGGGAGCCACCGCCCGCTTGGCCTGATCACGGGAAATTTCAAGCTCGAGTGCCCTCTACCTCGAAATTTCAGCCAATGTCGACAAGCCCTGGGAGCCGGGGCTTTTGGCACAGGCTATGGGGACGAGTGGGGACACTCGTCACACGTTGGCCGGGGCTTTGGGGCCGGGTGGGGAGCAAATTCCTGTGGGTCCCTCAGCCGTCGCTGGAGCCATCCCAATACACGATCTGAATTCTGTCAGATTCCAGGATTAGACACCAATCACTGGGGCTTTCCGACTTGTTATCCGGATGACCAAACGACAGAATTACACCTTTCGCACCCGGTGCTGGCCGTTTCAGGCCCCTTCTCTCCCAATGGTCAAAGTCTCCCGTCAAATCCCAGTCGCGGAGGAACAAGCCCCCTGTCTGTGTGAGCTTTTGAACCAGCAACTCCCCGTCCGCTCCGTGGATGGTGCCGGTGACCCTTACGCCATGGCTCAGATCACCTTTATGGTAGTAACCTTTGCCACCAGTAACCTTCCAGTCTCCGATTCCCGTGTCGCGCAGAAGCAGCGCCCGAAGGCCAGCCTCGCATGTCGGGGCGGTCAAGGCGCCGCCGAAGGATCCGTCCTCGTCGGCGATGGCGTTCTGTTTGTTCTTGAACTCCAGGTTAAGCAGAGGACTGTAGAAACGGAGGATCCGCTGCTTCCACTCCCGTTCCGGATCATCCCCGGACTGCAGAGGAATTACCCGGCCATCCCGTAGTTCGGCCATTTGCTCCAAGTAAAGAATAACATTTCCGAACTTGAGGTTGGACTTTCCTGTCAGCACCAGCCGCTGATCAATGCCCAGGGTGCCGTTCACAAACTGCAGGGGATATTCCAGAGTGAACCTGCCAGCTTTACGGTGTGCCCAATAGCCCCCACAGTAAAGACAGAGCGCGAAGAGGATGCCGGCGATGGTCCGTATGAAAAACCGGAGGCCAAGCATGAATCGGGGCGAAAAATGCATGAAGTCATGCCTATCCAGGCTGGAGGACTTGTGCACGCGGTTTTCCGGGTGGATCGGGCGAAACTTGATTGCCTGCTAAATGTTGGTCGTTCGGCAATCTACGCCGTGAGGCACCCCGCCTTGGCCCTGAAAGGCATCGCCTGGAAACCCCGGTTGTATCATGCCATCCAAGGACTCCCCGGCCTGGCGTTGTTTCCAGGGCTTCAGTTTTTCATCCTGAAATCGGCCGGCAGTCACTTTATGCCAGGTTTTTGACCGGGACGGGTGGGCTGATTCCCGCCGTGGGCCCGTCGTTTTGGAATCCACATTGCCATGCGAATTGTGGTTTTGGGATTTCCCGGTGCCGGAAAGGAATGTGTGGACGGCAGCTGCTCTCCTTCCTATACCTTGGGAGGCACTTTGAACTGGAATTCGTCTGTCGAAAAATAACCGGAATAATATCTGAACATGCGATCCTTGAAGTTTTTTGCAGCGATCGTGCCGTGGATGGGGATGTTGATTTTATTTGGGTTATGGTGCGCACAGAAAAATGACGTGATGCGTTCCATGGCAAACCTGCCCGTCGATACTTTACGGCTCGATTCAATTATCCGGTATGAAGGTGGTTTGGGAGGCTCATGGAGGGATTGCATGCTGCTTTCGGGGAGTTTTGGCCTCAGGGGTGTCGCCCAGGAAGGCGTGTCTGATTCTGGGTGGGTGAAGGGTGATAGGGGACTGGTTTTAAAGGTTTTTCCACAGCTGGATTCCTCGGCGGGACGCCCCCCAAAGGCCCTGATGGATTTTATGTCCGGGGATAGTTTTTACTTGCTCATCGTTCCCGGACGCGCCGTGTCTATTTTAAACCAATCGCGCGACGGTTTACTGATTTTAGAAGAAGGTGCGGTTTCCGGGGCTGCGGGATGAAATCAGACTGCCGGAAGATCGCCCGATTTGCCGACGGAAGTGCTCCAGATTTCCGGACGCGCTACCCAGGTGATCCTCACTAGGCTGGAGAAAAGGTGGGGTGAGGTTCAGCCCGCGCCGTAGGTGCGCGATCTTTATAGCATGCGCCGCGCAGGGATTTTGAGCTCCGTAGGAGCGTAATCTTCCGGGAAGATGTCGCCCCGACGGGGCTGGGGGGGCTATCTGGGCAACGGTTGCTATAAAGATTCCGCCCCCAACGGGGCGGATCCGCCACCGTTCCAGCCTCCGGCCGGATTGGATTACCACTTCCAATCGGCGGGACACCTCCATTTTGGGCCAGGGCTTTCCGCACCTTTTGCCTGGCGGGCATTGTTTCTGCTGGTATGGGGCGCTCATGCCTTCTTCCTCCGTTTCCCTGCGCACCCTTGGATTCCAACTCCTTGATGTCGAACTCACTTTCCTGATGGAAGCCTTCGCGGCGGTGCTGCGGCGGCTGGGGGAGCCGGAACTGGCGGAGCAATTGCCATGGCTGGGGCACCCGCCGCAGGGGGCGGCGACGTCCCACCGGTCGCTGGGGCAGGCGTATTCCATCGCCTTTCAACTGCTGAACGTGGTGGAGGAACGGGTGGCCTCGCAGGTGCGCCGCCTGCGGGAGAAACAGGAGGGCGCTCCGGCGGAGCAGGGGCTGTGGCCGGACAATCTGAAGGAGCTGGGGAAACTGGGGCTGTCCCAGGAGGGGCTGCTGGCGGTGCTGCGGGAGGTGCAGGTGGAACCGGTGCTGACGGCGCACCCGACGGAGGCCAAGCGCGAAACGGTGAGGGAACTGCACGGTGAAATCTATGCGCTGATGAACCGGCATGAGAATCCCGTCTATACCCCGCGGGAGCAGGCCCGGATGAAAAGCCAATTGGAAACGCATCTCGAAAATCTGTGGCGGACGGGGGAAATCCACGTCACCCGGCCGACCATCGAGGCCGAGCTGCAGAATACGCTGCATTACCTGCGGGAAGTTTTCCCCGAGGCCCTGAGCCGCGCCCATCTGCATCTGCGGGAGGCGTGGATCACGGCGGGGTTCGACCCAGCCGGGGTGGATGCCCTGCCGCCCCTGATCCGGTTTGGCACGTGGATCGGCGGGGACCGGGATGGCCATCCCTTTGTCACGGCGGAAGTCACCGCGCGCTCCCTGACAGCTCTGCGCGAGAATGCGCTGCGGGTCCACCGCCGTTCCCTCGAAGCGCTGGCGGAGCATTCGCCGATCAGTTCCCTCTTCCGGGAAACGCCTCCCGTCCTGACGGGTCTGATCGACCGGCTGCGCGGGGAGTTGTCAGGGGCACCGGGGGTGGATCTGGATTTCATCAAGGCGCGCAATCCCGAGGAGCCGTGGCGGGAGGCGGCCTATCTGATGCGGGCCAAGGTGGTGCTGGCCTCTACGGACCACGCCGCAGGGTATGCCGGTCCGGAGGAGCTGGATGCGGATCTGGTCACCTTCCGGGAATCCCTTGAGGCGGTGGGCGCGTCCGCCCTCGTCACGGAGCAGGTCGTCCCTTTCCGCCGACGGTTGGAGGCGTTTGGATTCCACTCTGCCGTGCTGGATATCCGGCAGAACTCGGCCTTCCACGAAGCAGCGCTGCAGCAGCTGATGGAGACGGCCGGGCTGCTGCCGGCGGGCACCCCGCTCAAACAGATGCCCCTGGCGGAAAAGCGCGCCCTGCTGGAAAAGGAACTCACCTCCCCGCGGCCCTTCCTCAGCCCCGGGGTTTCCGCCGGGGCGGAGGCGGATACGGTGCTGGATTGTTATCGGGTAGTGGCGGCGCACCGCGCGCGCTTTGGCAATGCCGGGCTGGGCACCCTGATCGTGAGCATGACCCGCAACGTGGAGGATCTGCTGACGGTGTATCTGCTCGCCCGCGAAGCCGGGTTGATGGAATGGACCGCCGCAGGCTTGCGCTGCCCGCTGCCGGTGGCGCCTTTGTTTGAAACCATGGGCGATCTCGAAGCGGGGCCGGGGATCTCGGAGGCTTTCCTCAGCCACCCTATCACGCAGCGCAGTCTGCTGCCGGACCGGCCGACCTTCCAGATGATGATCGGTTATTCCGACAGCAACAAGGACTGCGGCATCCTCGCCAGCCAATGGGCGCTGCACCGCGCGCAGACGGAACTGGCCGCCACCTGTGCCCGGCACGGGGTCCGGCCGGTGTTCTTCCACGGGCGCGGCGGCACGGTGGGACGCGGGGCGGGACCGACCCATTGGTTCATGGAGGCGCTGCCCGAGGGATCGCTCAGCGGCTTCCTGCGCATGACGGAACAGGGCGAAACCATCGCCCAGAAATACGCCCACCTCAGCTCGGCCGTCTATAACATCGAGCTGCTGATGGCCTCCGCGGCCTCGGCCACGGCACGCCACCGCCATGGGCAGCGCGATGCCGGGACAATCCATCCGATCATGGAAAAGCTGGCGCCGTGGAGCCGCGATGCCTACCGGGCCTTCCTGGAGGAGCCTGACTTCATGGCCTTCTACCGGACCGCCACGCCAATCGATGCCCTGGAGCATAGCCGGATCGGGTCCCGGCCGGCCCGCCGCACCGGCCAGGCCACCCTGGACGATCTGCGGGCCATCCCGTGGGTATTCTCCTGGACCCAGTCCCGCTTCTATCTGCCCGGCTGGTATGGGGCGGGCTCCGCTTTGGAAAAACTCAAAAAGGAAGATCCCGCCGGTTTTGCCGCGCTGGGGGCGGCCTTGAAGGAATCCGCCTTCCTCCGCTACGTCCTGACCAATATCGAAAGCTCGCTGGTCAGTGCCAATGTGGCCCTGATGCAGGACTACGCCAATCTGGTGCCGGACCCGGCCCTGCGCGACCGCTTCATGGCCCTGATCCTGGCGGAGCACAGCCGCACCCGCCTCCTGCTGGAGGAACTGTTCAATGGACCCTTCGCCGCGCGCCGCCCGCGCCTTGCCTATACCCTGGCCATCCGGGAGGAACCCCTACGGATACTGCACGTCCAACAAATCGCCCTCCTCAAAACCTGGCGGGCCCACGTCGGGGCGGGCGAGACCGAAGCCAGCGAGGCCCTGCTGCCGGACCTCCTGCTGAGTATCAATGCCCTGGCGTCGGGGTTGCGGACGACGGGTTAGGCGGGGCGGAGGAAGGGAGGACTACAGGTTCACGGAGAGGGCGGATCGCCCGAAAACCGCATCGACAAACGGGGAATCCTCAAAGATAAGAGCAGCGGGTGCCGCAGGACCAGCCGTCGGTGGCACTCATCCTGAACCGATAACTTCAAATAACCAT
>JAYUWQ010000158.1:0-14842 GCA_043753485.1 bacterium | reverse complement strand
TGGCTCTCAAGGTGCTCGGTTTTGCCCAGCAGGCTGGCAAGGATCCGAAAGAAACCCGCAAGCACAGCCTCGCCTACACCCTCGGACTGCTGATTTTTGTCTGGCTGGTGGCGGGAGGCATGTTCCTGGCCAAGTCGGCCTTTGGCCTCGAATTTGCCTGGGGCGACCTCACCCGCTACAGCGGAGCGATGGCCTTGGTCGTCATCGTGCTTTTCCTCTTGGGACTGAATTTGGCGGGCTTGTTTGAAATCGGCACCAGCCTGGGCAACGTGGGGGGGGACCTTCAGGATCGAAAAGGTTATGGAGGCAGTTTCTGGTCGGGAGCGCTGACCATGCTGATTTCCACCCCATGCAGTGGCCCCTTTATGGCGGTGGCCATGGGATACGCCCTGCAACAACCGGCGCTCCAGCAATTCATCCTCTTTACCGGCTTCGGATTGGGGATTGCCGTGCCCTACGTGGTGTTTTCGAGTTCACCGCGGCTGCTGAAAAAGCTGCCCCGTCCCGGCGCATGGATGGAAACCTTCAAGAAAGCCCTCGCCTTTCCCATGTTTGCGGCGGCCATCTACTTCTATAATACCTTCGGAGAAAAAACCGGGGGCGACGGGTCTTCCCTGCTCCTCTGGTCCCTCCTCTGCATTGCCGTGGCCGCTTGGATTTACGGCCATTGGTGTACCCCCTCCCGTCCCTCCCGCAGCCGTCTCCTCGGCGGTCTCGCCGCGTTGCTCATCGCGGGCGGGGGCACCGTGCTCGCCTTGGATGCCACCCGTCAAAAACAATCCGCTTCTGCTCCGGGAGCGGTCTACATGACCGGCGGACTGGCATGGACCCGCTGGTCCCCCGAAACTCTCGCCGCAGAGCGGGCCCAGGGCCGCGCCGTCTTCGTCAACTACACCACCCTCGGATGTCCGACCTGCGACATCAACGAACGCAACGTTTTCAAACTGCCCGGTTCCGACAAAGTCATTGCCAAATTCAAAGAATTGAACATCGCCGCGCTTCGTGCCAAGTACCTCGCCGATGGCACCCCCGAAGACGACGCGATCCGCGAAAGTCTGAAACCGTGGGGGATCTCCACCTTTCCCACTTACATCATGTATCCGGCAGATGCGTCCAAGCCGCCGTTTCTCATCTCCGACAGCCTGCTCTCCCAATCCCAGGTCCTCGAAGCCTTGGAGAAGGCAGTGCCTTGAATTCCCTTTGATACTTACAGCAGCCCACGACCCGGTCCCGGCCCCGCCAAGTGTCCTTCCAACTGAATGAGTTAGGGTTGGGACAAGCGCGCCTGATCCGGCTTATGGAAAAGGCGCGGCACCCTCCGCAGTTCCGGCAAGAGACAGCGCAAGGCACATTTTCTCAAAATTGCACAGAGCCAAAAAAACTAGACTCAATTGTGAAAAATACTTGCAATCCCATAGTGACTATGTATTTTCCATGAAACAGAGAAAAGGACGCTAATCCAGAAATCTCCGAACCCTCCAGGAATTCCACTGCATCCGTATTACTCTTGAAACTCTTCGGAAGTTAAACCCCTCCCAATCCTCGACCCCCTTTAAAATTATGGCTGAAGAATCACCCGAACTGATGACCGTGAAGGAAACGGCGGAATACCTGCGCATCCCTCTCCCAACGGTCTATTACCTCGTACAACGGGGACAACTTCCGGCCGTCCAAATTGGGGGCCGCTGGCGCATCAAACGCAGTCTGCTCGACCGCGATGTGCTCAAGACCGAAGGCTCCGGTCAACCAACCGTGCTGGTGGTCGATGATGACGCTGCCCTCCAAACCATCTTCAAGCAATTCCTGAAAAAAGCTGGATTCGGCCGGATCGTCGTCGGCAGCGGAGCAGAAGCCATTTCCTATGCCGAAAAGCAGAAGTTCGATCTCGTATTTCTCGATCTCCAACTCCCCGACATGTCCGGCGACGAAGTGTATCTTCGCCTCAAAGAATTGCATCCGGACCTGCCGATCGTCATCATTACCGGCTACCCGGACAGCGAAATTCTGAGCAAGATTCTTCAGATCGGCCCCGTGACCGTGATCAAAAAGCCTATCGAATTCGAGCAGCTGAACCGGACGGTGAAGCAACTTGGCCACAAGGGCATGCAGATGGCCGGCTGATCCCGCTTCCTGGGTATTTCATTCCTTGATAAAAAGGCGGACTGGAAACAGTCCGCCTTTTTTTGTTTTTGCAGACAAAACCCGCCGCATGACAGCGCTGTCATTTTGGTCTGATGGCGGATTTTCCGGAATTCCCGGAATATTTCCGCTGCGGATCGCGTCACAACCCGTGTGCAGTTCGTTTACTGAAGGCGATTCCAACCCGGATCCCGCAGCAGCAACTCACATCCAACCGAAATAACCTAACTCCTCTATCCCATGAAAAAACTGTTCACCCTCCTCTTCAGCCTCCTCTTCACCGCCAGCGTTTTCGCCGGTGAGTTTCCCGATATCACCATCACCGACCTGAAGAAGGCCATCGAGGACAAAAAGGTTACCGTCATTGACGTGAACGGGAGCGACTCCTGGAAAGCCGGCCACGTGCCTACCGCGATCGACTTTGACGCCGCTGGCGACAAACTCGCTGCCCAGCTCCCCAAGGACAAAGGCGCCCTCGTGGTGGCTTATTGTGGCGGCCCTTCCTGCGGTGCTTACAAAGCTGCCGCCGTGAAAGCCAAAGAACTCGGCTACACCAACGTGAAGCACCTCGCCGCCGGCATCTCCGGCTGGAAGAAAGCCGGCGAAAAGACTGAAGCTGGAAAATAATCCCTCCGGTTCATGTCCATTTGACAGCGCCACTCTGACTTCAGGGTGGCGCTGTTTTGCTTCTGATCCCAAACTGCCAACCACCCACCGAACTGCACTCCATGAAAACACGTTCCTTTCTCGGTCTCGCCCTGTCTGCCATCTGTGCCCTGCCTTTCTCGGCCAGCGCCGGGGAATTCCCCAAAGGCAGCCCGGAATTCATCATCAATTACGACGAATTGCTTGCCAAGCAGAAGGAAACGGGCAAACCGGCCGTCATCATCTTCTCCGCCACATGGTGCAGCCCGTGCCAAGTCATGAAGAACAAGGTCTACCCGAGCGCTGCCGTGAAGCCATTTCACGACAAATTCCTCTGGGCGTATTTGGATGCCGACGACCCTCTAAACAAAAAGGCTCAGGAAAAATATGCCGTGTCCGGCATTCCCCACATTGAATTTCTAAATCCTGCTGGTAAATCCATTGGGCAGCAGGAAGGCAGCAGAAGTCCGAAGGATTTCAGCAAAAAACTGGAAGAGATCCTCGCGAAGGGCGGCCCAGCTCCGAAAAAGTAAAGGGCGGACAAATACTCCCATCTTTCCGCCCGCTGCCGGAGAGCCGGTTCTAACCGCTCTCCGGCAGAAAGGTCGGGATCACGATCCCGTCAGGCTCCCGCCCCGTGCCGCGCACCTGGGCAACATGCAATTCCACATTCCTTGCGCCGGCCCGGTACAACGAGGCCACCAGACCCGCCGCGCGGGCCGGCACCAGAATGACCGGATTTCCTGGCGCGTGATGATGCAGCTGGGCACTGATCAGGGCCAGTGCCTCCTCCTCCGTCTGCATCAATCCGGGACCCAGCATTTGGGTATCCCCGCGGGCGAGCGATCCCAAAAATCCGCGCAAAATCCCGTCTGGCCCTATCAGCACCAAGGTGTGCCACAACTGCCGGTCATTCCTCACAAAAAAGACAAAGTCCTGTTCCCGCCGGATGCCGGTCAACCGCTCCTCCAACTCAACCAGTGCGGGAACATCCGCTTCCAGCATGGGGCGGATCGTCCCTTGCTCCGCCACCAAAGGAGGAAGCTTCCCAGGCGGAAACTGCAGATCCTGAAATACGGTGCCAGGGACAAATCCCAGCCGGGTGTAGAGTGAAAACGAGTCCAGACTCATTAAACTGGAAACCAGCCGCACCGGGAGATTCAATGTATCAGCGGAAGCCAGAACCTCCTCCAGCATCCTCCGCGCCACCCCGCGGCCACCCGCGGCAGGATGGGTCACCACGATGCCCACCGAAATGTGGGATGGCCGGGGATGATAAAAGCAGAGGCCGAGCAGTTGTTGGGTGACCAGGTCGCGGGCGGTCACCGCACAGCCCGAATCCAAGGCATCGTAAACTTCCGGAAAAATCCGGAAGGGTTCCCACGCCGCTCCGAAGCGGTCCGGTTGGTTCAGATGCCGGCCATACCAACCAGCCAGCGAGGTGTGGATCAACCCTGCGGCCTCATCAAATTGGGCTTCTGACAGACGGCCCAATGTCAATGTATTCTGTGCTTCAATCATGGACGTGATAAAGTTCATCGTGGGATCCCGCCCGCATCAGGTGGGGGCGGCATCTCCCGTGCCTGCCTGAGGAAGACAAGAACGGCAAGGGGAGCGAGGGTAAAACAAAGGACACCCAGGCTCATTAAGTGAATTCCCATAGGGCGTCAATTCCCATGCCCCGCAGTCTGCGCCTCATTCCCTGACTTTAAAAACCGCGATCGAAAGGACCACGCCGATCAACCACACCAGCCAGACCTCCGAGGTAAAATACGAAGGCCCCACCAAACCAATTCCCAGCAGCAGTTGCTTGATATTCGCTTCCCGCCGTCCTTCTTTAATGGCCCAGATCCCGAGAAGGGAAAAAATCACCATTCCTACAAGCGCCAGTGGCTCCGGCAGTTGAAAACCAGCCGCGCCTGCGGACTCAGCCCCATTCCCTAAAATATCCCCTATAGAATCAGGCGCTGCCATTTTCCAAGCTGCTTCTGCCGGGCCCCCGCAGCAACCCATCCTTTTCATATGAACCAAACATCATCCGCCGCCCCCCTTTCCCTCGCTTGCCTTGGCACCGGTAAAATGGGGACGGCCCTGCTCCAAGGGATTGTCGCCCGCCATTTACTGGCAGCTCAAGCGATCACCGTGTTTGATCCCCACGCGCCGGCCGTGGCCGCCACCCTCTCCGCCTTGCCCGGCGTGAAATCCGCCCCGGATGCAATTCAAGCGGTGGAAACCTCCGAAGCCGTGCTGCTTTGCCTGAAACCAGCCGGCATCGTCCCGCTCATCACCTCCCTGCAGTCGGTGAAGCCAAGCCGCCTGCTCATCTCCATCGCGGCCGGGGTGACCCTGAAGTCCATGGAGGCTGCCGCCGGCCATCACCGCGTGATCCGGGTTATGCCAAACACCCCCTCCCTGATCGGTCAGGGCGCCGCCGCCTACGCGGTCGGCAGCACGGCCACCCCCGCTGATGCCGCCACCGCTGAAAGCCTGCTGGGATCCGTAGGCACCGTCACCCGGGTGGCCGAACCCCTGCTTGATGCCGTCACCGGCCTGAGCGGCAGTGGTCCGGCCTACGTTTACACTTTCATCGAGGCCCTTGCTGATGGGGGGGTGGCCGAAGGTCTGAGCAAAGAACAGGCCCTGCGCCTGGCCGCCCAGACCGTAGCAGGGGCGGCGGCTTTAGTGCTCCAGTCCGGCCTCCACCCTGCCCTGCTGCGCGATCAGGTCACCAGCCCTGGCGGCACCACCATCGCCGGTCTGGCGGCCTTGGAATCCAAGGCCTTCCGCTCCGCCTGCATCGAGGCCGTGCGTGCGGCGGCCCGCCGTTCCCGCGAACTGGCCTAAGTTCCCGGAGATCACCATCCGCCCTCCATTCGCCAAAATTCGCGGTTCTCCCGCAACTCCAGAAAATCGATTCCCACAGAAAACCGCTCTTTTGTATTGACTATGCGAATACATAGTGTATTCTATGCGTAGAAATTGCGATGGTGTTGCAACCCCAAAGCAAGATCTGGATGGAATTTGATTCCCCCTTTAGATCAAGTTTCATCTTATTCCCCCCAAAAGCCGCCCCGTGCAGGATCTGAGATGGCAGATCCGCACGGGGCGGTCCGTTTTCAAGCAAAGTATTGCCCCGTCACCCGCTTGGGCCGGGCCAGCAATCCGCCATCTACCGTTTCCCCCACGCCCCCCGGTTCGCCCGGCGCGCGTTCTGTTCCATGCCCTGCAGCCGTCTTTTCTCTGCACCCACCGTGGCCCCACCCGGACGATTTTCGCCTTTGGTGTAAATCCGGGCCAAGCCTTGTTCGACCAACCGTTCGCCCAGATCGCGCTCTCCCACGGAGACAAAAGCGTAAAACCGGCCGCTATCAAAAACCGGTTCCCACCGCGTCAATACCGTGAAGGGGCCTTCCCGCAAAAGTGCCAGAGAAAAGTCACGTGCGTCCCCGCCTATCGCCACGGTCTCCTCCTCGGTCAGCCCGCCAAAATACTGGCCTTGTCCGGCAATTCTGGGTCCGTTGTATTGGTGGCGGTGTTTCTCCGGGCAATCTGCAAAATAAATCCGCAGGATGTGATCGGCCCCCTCATGCCTCACGACGAAGCTATCCCCGTCATTGCCCCGGTCCTCGATCAAAATACAGCCGTGCAATTCCTCCCAGATTCCGATCTTACGGCCTCCTTGGGCGGCGGGTTTTCCGGGGCGTTCCGGCTTGTCTGAGACAACCGGACCCCGCTGCCCGTCCCCCCTGCCATCCTTGGGCAACCACCCTTTCCACTCCGCCAATGCCAGGAACCCTGCCACCACCAGCATGAGCCAGGAATAACGCCATTGGGAAGAACGGGAAGCCATTGGGAAAAACCTGAACAATTACCGCTCCCGTGCGGCCAGCCACTCCTGCAGCCTCCGGAACGCCGCTACGGATGCCGTCAGAGGGTAAAGCTTTTCGTAATACCACAGCCGCGCAAAATAAAGCCCGATTGGAGCCGCGGGAAACTGCTTGCCGCCCTCCGTCAGACGCAGCAGCGCGGCACCGCCGGCTTCAATGGCCCTGCCGGGTGACGGATCCTGCGCAGTCTCCCGGCCCGATCCAGCAAAAGCCACCAAGGCCTCCACGGCGGCCGCGGTCTCTTCAATCGAGCCTGCGCCCCCGCCCGGACCTCCACTCCATGTTCCATCCTTCTGCTGCACCGCGGTCAAAAAGCCCGCCGCTTTCTCCCGGATCCCGGCCAACCCGGGAAAACCGGCAACCGGCAACCGGCACAAGTATTTTAAAACCGTGGCCGTCCCATAGACCGCATTTGCTTCGTCCGGTTCGTGCTCATTGCCAAACCACAGGGGCATCCATGCCCCATCGACGCGTTGGGTCTTCTTGAGCCAGGCCACGGCCCGCTGCATGGCTGGCCCGAGATTCATCGTCAAGTCCTCCCGCCACGCCTGCCACGCCGCCAAGGCGTGGGCGGTCAGGTCGGCCGCACTCCGGTCGAAGGGCAGAGCCCCCCAGCCCTTGCAGAAGGTCGGCATTCCCCCGTCTCCGTTTTGCAGTCCGGCCAGCCATCGCGCCCCTGCCTCCGCCGCCGCGATTTCCGCCGGCCCCGCCAATTCCCGCAACGCCAGCAACGCCCCTGCCGTGTCATCCGCATCCGGCACGCCGCCCGGCAAATCCGTCCAGGCCCACCCTCCGGGAGCCGATAAACAATAAGCATGCTGCACCTTGAATTGCTGACCCAGGAGCCACCCCCGCACAGCCTCCCGGTCGCCTGGTGGTAAATCGTTCCCCAGCGCCTTCACCGACAAGGTGGTGCCCCAGGTAGCAAGGTTCGTGTCAATCGGCCAGCTCCCATCCTCCCGGACCGACCGCTCCAGGAAAGCCAACGCCTCACGCACCACCTCTCCGTCCCCCGCACCCGCCGAGCACAACGCCATGGTCACAAAGCCGGTCAACGGGGTGGCCTCAAGGAACCCTCCCCCCTCTGGCTGGATTTCCCGCAGCAACCGCCGCGTCCTCCCCACCGCCGCCTCCCGCAACCAAGCCCAAGGCCGCCATCCCGGGGCATGGAAATGCCTGACCTGGCCAATCGCGATCAAAGCCGGCAGCGCATAACTGACCACCGGCAGTCGCAGCGCCGCAAACCACCGCCGCGGAAAAGCCGCCAGTTCAAAAGGCAAAGCCGGCACTTCCCGCCAGCATCCCGGGGCCGCCCCCAGCCGCCCCCCCACCGCACACGCCATCAGAATCGGCACCGCAAAGGTTTTGTCCTTGCCATACCGCCGGCCCAAAGCCGCCTTCAAAGCCTCCGGCGCCAGCCCCCCGGCCTCCTGCTCAATCCAACGTTCCGCCCGCGCCACCACCTCCTCGAAACCCTCCCGTTCCGGGGCCTTGCCCAAAATCCGCCCCCCCAGGCCGAAAGCAGCCCAGACCAACAAGGTCGTCGCCACATTCGCCCTGCTCCGCACGGTATCCCCCCAACCGCCATCTGCCAGTTGGGTCCGCGCCAACCACTCCAGGCCTGACCGGATCATTCCCGGACGATCCAATCCCCCGGGATTCCCCTCCTCCCGCGATCCCAATGCCAAAACGGCCACCGCCGTGGACAGCGCACTCGCGGAAAGCTCCCCCTCCCACCATCCGCCGGCATTCCGCTCCTGACGCAGGCACTGCGCGGCGGCAGCCCCGGCCGCCCTCACCTGTTCCAAAAGTTCATCTGCCATCACCCCGACCTCACGGCCGGAACCTGAAACTTAAAACTGAAAACTTCCCTCATTTCCCCGCCATCCTATGCTAATCTCCCTCGATCACTGACTTCCGACTCCTGCTGCCCCGCCCCCATGTCCGCCCTCCAGACTTTCCGCCACTACACCATCTGCCAGGACCGGCAGGGAGCCACTGTCGAGGTCTGGCGCGGCCCGGACGAAGTCGCCTGCCTCGCCTTCGATAACAAACAGCGCCAGTTCGTGGAACTCCACATCTCCATCGCCCCTCCCGAGCGCTCCCGCGATGCCGCCAGCTTCCAGAATCTCGTCCAACTCGCCGCCCCCCTCCGGCACCGTCATCTCCTGGGCATCATCGAAGGGGGAGAGGATGAGGGCTCCAACTATCACATTTCCGAATTCCTCGACGGCGAGCGCCTCGACTCCTGGCTGGCCCGCTGCCAGCCCCTGCCGCCCTGGCTGGCTTTGCTGGTGACCCGCCAGCTCGTCGAAGGACTGGCCGCCCTTGCCAGCCACCCACGTCTCCTGGCCGGCGTCGATATCTTCCATTCCGGTCTCACCCTGGCGGGTGCCCATCCGGACGACCTCACCGTAAAAGTCAGCGACCTCGGCCTCTCAGGCATGCTCCCGGTCAGCACTGAACCACAGTTTGTGGAAGCCCGCGCCATCCACGAAACCGGCCGCCTCCTGCTCTACATGCTCACCGGTTCGTCGACGGAAGAGCATCTCCCCGCATTTTCCCGCTCCGCCTCCGGCCCCCCACCGCAAAACCTCCCCCCGGAACTGGGGTTCCTCCTCAACACGATTTTCCAGGCCACCCAGCCGCATCACCCCCGGACCCTCGAGCAACTCCGGACCCTCACCGAACGCTGCGTCAAGGACCTCTCCTCCGAACTCACCGCCCGCCCTGAAGTCCTGCCTCCCGCCTTCCGCCCCCGCCTTCCGCTCGCCCCGCACCTGCCCGGAGGTGCAGAATCCGCGGAAATTCTTGGCCATGATTTCACCCTCGACACCCGCGCCCCCGACGCGGCGGATCCCTACCGCTACCGTGCCACCGAGCGGGCCACCCGCCGGCCAGTCAACGTCCAGCTCCTGCCCCCCCCCAATCTCCTGCCCTCCCCCTTCCTGCTTCCAGATCTGGAAAACGCCTGGTCCACCCTCAGCTCCACCCGGGTCCCCGGGCTGCTGGCCCCGCTCGCCTTCCACCCCGAAGGCTCTACCCCATTCCTCGTCGAGGAACTTCCCGGCAAATACTCGCTGGACACCCTCCGGCGCCTGCGAGGTCCGCTGCAACCGGCTGAAGTCCTCTTGATCCTGAAGCAAATCGCCGCCGCGGCCATCGACGCCGAATCCAGGAATCTTCCACTCCACTGGCGTTCACCACGCCTGATTCCGCTCAAATTCACCGGCCCCGGCGGCGAGGAAAACCTCCCTCCACCAGACCAACTGGCGCGACTCCCCCTCACCGAATGGCCGCCGTTTACCCTGAAGTTCCGCTCCTGGCCCATCGCCCTGAATTTCACCCAGCCGGAGCGGTTCAACCTTGAGCGCCTCCTGCCCCGTGACCCCGCCCTGATAGCCGATTCATCCCGTCCTGCGGGAATTCCGGAGGGCACCACGGCCCCCACCGCCCGGGACCTGGCACTCCTTGCCACCTGGCTGCTGGGAGGCTCTCCCCAGGTCAAGGAAAACCTGAAACCTCTGCTGTATGCAGCCATCAGCGCCCGCGGTCCCGCGCTCACGGGCTACCGGGAATTCATCGATCGATTTCAAAAGCCCCTCGCGACCGCAGGTTCCCCCCTGCCTGCTCCGAAAACAAAATCCAAAGCCCGGCTGAAAACCACCAGCATTCCTGGCCTGACGATTCAGCCGGCCAACCCCTCAGCTTATTCCCCGGCTCCCCCTCACACGGAAGCCGGCGACTCCACGACACCGGGAGGACATGGCATATTTGCCTTCAGCCCTGCGGCCTATGACCCAGGCGCTGAAGCGTCTTCACTGGGTTTTGCAGAAGCCCTTTTCGGGCCCTCCCCGGGCCGCTCCTCCTCCGCTTCCGCATCCCCCCCCGAAAGTGTCTGGCCCCTCTGGCCCGCCCCTGGCTCCGACGAGGAATTTGCTCTTAATTACAACCCCGAGGCTCCTCCAGAGGGTGCTCCCCTGGGTTTCATGGAAGCAGCCGGACAACCCACCACTCCCTATGCTGATTCCGAGGAAGCCTACGCGCCCGAGGATGATGAACTCGCTGCCCAAAAATCGGCCAGCCGGTGGACCCTCTTTCTCGTTGTCGTGCTGATCGCCGCCGCCCTTGCCGCCCTCATGGCCCAGCTCAGTGGTCAGGCCATCTGGCTAAGGTAAGTGCCAATGGCTTTCCGGTCCGGGGAATGCAAATAACTCCGCCCCGGAAGTGGCAAGAACGGCCTTCCCAAAGGCAAAATATTATCCCGTCACGGCCGCCACCCGCAACCCCTCCGGGACCGGTGCGCAGGGGCCCCTGTTCCGGGAATACGTATCGCATGACCCAACCTGCACCGACACTTCACATTATTAAGAACAGCATGCCTCAGACCCTATCCTTGGCTCTTCCGTTCCCTGCCACGATCCGCTGGCCACGTGACCTGCCGTCCTCCTCCCCACCTTCATCCGCATGAGAGACCAGCGGCTCCTCCTTCTTCTCCTGGCCTTCCTGCTGTCGCCGGCAGGCAGCCACGCGGCCGAAGCCCGGCCCAATATCCTGTTTGCGATCGCGGACGACTGGGGCCTCCACGCCGGCGCTTACGGCACGTCATGGGTAAAGACGCCCGCCTTTGACCGCGTTGCCCGGGAAGGCCTCCTTTTCACCCGCGCCTACACTCCGGTCGCCAAATGTGCTCCGTCGCGGGCCATCATCCTGACAGGACGCCACGCGTGGCAAAACGGCGAAGCCGGCAACCATCTCGCCTTTTTCCCCGCAGCCCTGAAAGTCTGGCCGGAAGTCCTGACGGAAAAAGGCTGGCACATGGGCATCACCGGCAAAGGCTGGGGTCCCGGCATTGCCAAAGACGCGACGGGCCAACCCCGCCGCCTCACCGGCCAGCCCTTCAATCAGCAGAAAGCCACGCCCCCGACTCCCGAGATCGCCGACAATGATTACGCGGCCAATTTCACCGCCTTCCTCAACGCGGCCCCGGGGGGAGCCCCATGGTGCTTCTGGTATGGCAGCACCGAGCCCCACCGCGGCTACGAGTTCCAGTCCGGCGCCCGCAAGGGCGGGAAAAAAATCACCGATATCCCGTCCGTCCCCGCCTATTGGCCGGACGACGAAATCGTGCGCCACGACATGCTGGACTACGCCTTCGAGGTGGAGCACACCGACCAGCATCTCGCCCGCATGATCGCTGAACTGGAAAAACGCGGGCAACTCGACCACACGCTCATCATCGTCACCTCGGATCACGGCATGCCTTTCCCGCGCTGCAAGGGTTATGCCTATGAAGACGCCAACCACATCCCGCTCGCCATCCGCTGGCCCGGCGGCATCAACAAACCGGGCCGCGTCATCCATGATTTTGTCAACTTCACCGACCTTGCTCCCACCCTGCTCGACTACACCGGTATCACCGCCGCCGGCAGCGGCATGATGGAAATCACCGGCCAAAGTTGGCGTCCCATTCTGGAAAGCCAACTGGCCGGCCGCATCGTCCCCTCCCGCGATCACACCCTCATCGGCAAGGAACGCACCGACGTCGGCCGGCCCCATGACCAGGGGTATCCCATCCGCGGCATCGTCACCGAAGACGCGCTCTATCTGAAAAATTACGAACCCTCCCGCTGGCCCGCCGGCAATCCGGAGACCGGCTATCTCGATACCGATGGCAGTCCTACCAAATCCCTCATCCTCGGGCGCGGCCGCCAGGACCGCCGCGATCCATTCTGGCAACTCAACTTCGGCCTGCGCCCGGCCGAGGAATTCTACGACCTGAAAACCGACCAGGCCTGCGCCCAAAACCTCGCCGGCACCCCCGCCCAGGCTGACCGGATCAAGGACCTGCGCCAGCGGATGGAGGCCGGACTCAAAGCCCAGCAGGATCCCCGCATGTCAGGCCAGGGCCATCTCTTCGACGACTATCCCCCCACCGCCGGGGCCGGTTTCCATGAAAAACTGATGCGTGGCGAAAAGCCAAAAGCCAATTGGGTCAACGAAACCGACTTTGAGCCCCAACCCATCCCGCAACCCTGAATCTTCTGATCACCCCATGAAAATCCGACCTCTTTTCTTTGCCCTGATCACCCTTTGGGGCGGCTCCTCCCCGGCCGCGGATTCGGTCAGGCCCAACGTCCTCTTCATCGCCGTCGATGACCTCAACCACTGGGTTGGCCACCTCGGCCGCAACCCCCAGACCAAGACTCCCAACATCGACCGTCTTGCCAAAATGGGCGTCACCTTCACCAACGCCCATTGCGCCGCCCCGGTCTGCAATCCTTCCCGGGCCGCCCTTCTCAGCGGCAAGCGCCCGGGCACCACCGGCATCTACGACAACGGCCAGCCCTACGAAAAAGCGGTCAAGCCGGAAGAGTCGCTCGTCACCCAATTCAAGAATGCCGGCTACGAAACCCTCGGCCAGGGGAAACTCTGGCATGGCGGCCTCGGCTGGGAGTCCCAGTGGACCAGCACCGGAAAAGAGCGGCCGGAACGTGACAAAGTCGACGACCGCAGCATCGGCGGCATCCGGTTCGGGATTCTGGAAGGCGGCGACGAAGCCGTTCCTGACACCGCCACCGCCACCTACGGCATCGACCAGCTCGGCCGGAAACACGACCAGCCCTTTTTCCTCGCCCTCGGTTTCCACAAGCCGCACATGCCCTGGAATGTGCCGCAGAAATACTACGACCTGCATCCCCTCGCCGGCATCCAGTTGCCGCCCACCCTGACCGGCGACCTCGACGATGTCCCCCCCGCCGGAGTCAAAATGGCCAAACCGGCCGGTGATCATGCCACGGTCCTTGCCTCGGGCCGCTGGAAGGAAGCCGTTCAGGCCTACCTCGCCTCCATTTCTTATCTGGACGGGCAGATCGGCCGCGTGTTGGATGCCCTGGAAAAATCCCCGCACCGCGGCAACACGATCATCTGCTTCTGGGGCGACCACGGCTGGAACCTCGGCGAGAAGGAACACTGGCGGAAATTCAGCCTCTGGGAGGAATCCACCCGTGCGCCCTTCATCTGGGTGGTCCCCGGCCTCACCAAGCCCGGCGGCGTTTGCGCCAGTCCCGTCGACTTCATGAGTGTCTATCCCACGCTCTGCGGCCTTGCCGGCATTGCCAGACCAGGCTGGCTGGAAGGCCATAACCTCAAGCCGCTCCTGGCCGATCCGGCCGCCCCATGGGACGACGCGGCGGTCACCACGTTCGGGCAAAACAACCATGCGGTCCGCACCCTCCAATGGCGTTACATTCGTTATGCCGATGGCGGCGAGGAACTCTACGACCACAACACCGACCGCTACGAGTGGACCAACCTCGCATCCAGCCCCGGGCACGCGGATCTGAAAAAGGAACTCGTGAGGCACTTTCCCACCATCAATCATCCGGCTGTCCAGGGCGGCAGGAAGGACGGCCCCAAAACCACGGAAACCCTCCCCGCAAAACCTTGAGGGAATTCGAGCATCCAACCACCGCACCCCGCCCACTTGCCATGAGAAATCACATCAGTCCCCGCCTGGCTCTCCTTTTCCTGACATTGCTGGGCATGCTCGCATCCCCCGCCCGGGCCGACGGAACCAAGCCCAATATCCTGTGGCTCCTCGCCGAGGATATCGGCCCCGAGGCCTTCAGCCAGGCAGGCACCCCGGAAGCCCGCACCCCCATCATTGACCAACTCGCCCGCGAGGGCGTGCGCTACACCCGTGCCTACACCACCGCTCCCGTCTGTTCGCCCAGCCGCAGCGCTCTGATCACCGGCATGTATGCCACCACCATCGGGGCCCATCAGCATCGGACGAAAAACAAATCCCCCCTGCCGGAAGGGGTCCGCATTCTGCCCGACCGCCTCCGCGAAGCGGGTTACTTCACCGGCAACATCGTCAAATTCCCTGAATCCGCCGGAGTGAAGGGCACCGGCAAGACCGATTGGAATTTCATCCAGCAAGCCCCGGCCTTCGATACCCGTGACTGGGCTGATCTCAAGTCCCATCAACCCTTCTATGCACAGGTCAACTTCAACGAAACCCATCGCGACTTCCACGCTCCAGTGGAGGCCAATCCTGCCAAGGTCGCGCTGCCGCCCTACTATCCGGATCATCCCGTGATCCGTCAGGACTGGGCGGCCTATCTGGACTCCGCCCGCGATCTGGACCGCAAAGTGGGCCGCGTGCT
>JAYUWQ010000157.1:0-2168 GCA_043753485.1 bacterium | reverse complement strand
ACTCCCCCCTATCAAGGCACCGTCGCCCTGGAACTCCTGCCACACGGTTATTGTGGCATTGCCCCGGTCGATGCCACCCGCATGAATCTTTGTCTGGTCAGCGATGCCTCACAGCTGGCCGCCACCCGGCAGGAAGCCCAACTCCGGTTCAAACTGCCCTCCGATCAACTCTGGCATAGCCTCGCCCCGCTGGATCGTCCCGATCTTCCCCCCGCGCCCCTCCCCGGGTGTTTCCTCGCCGGCGATGCCGCCCGCGTGGTTGAACCCTTTACCGGTGAAGGCATCTATTACGCCCTCCGCAGTGGTCAACTCGCCGCCGAAGCCGCCGCCCTGCATCTCACCGGCGATCCGGCTGCGGCCTCCTGCTACTACCGCGAGGCCCACCGCCAGCTCTACCGGCACCGCCTCTGGGTGAACCGGCTGGCCCGCCTCGCCGTCACCCACCGCACCCTCGGCAATAGCCTTCTTGCCCTTGGCCGTTATTTCCCGGCCCTGCCCGGCCTCCTGACCACCAAAGTCATCTCCACCGGAACTTCATTGCCCCGGCCTTAGAACGCTTTTTCCCCCGTAGGCACTGTGCCGAATTCCACCCGGTCCCCGCCTTTCCCTGGCAAGTCCAGTCCATAGCTGACCGTCACAATCTGGTTCGCCGGAATGCCTTGTTTCATCAGGGCGGCCTTCACGGTCAAAGCCCGCTGCTGGCCCAATTGGCGTGCATACTCCGCACTGCCCACCTCGCCCCCCCCCGCCACGATCACCCGCTCCGCCCGCACTTTCAGATAGGTGGCAACCGCCTTCACCTTCTCTTTTTGCAGTTCCGGGATTTCCCAGACGGTATCCCCGAAATCAATCCCTTCCAGCCTTCCCCTCGTCACTTCCGGACTCAGATAGGAAGGAAGCACGGCCCGGCGCGGGGCTTCCCCCATGCCGGTGGCCACCTCATCCTCCTCGCCGCTGGCCAACCCATTACCGGCACAGGACACCAACGCCCCCGCCACCACCGGCAACGCGAGCATAATCAAAGCGCGGGACATTTTCATAAATCAATTCGGTTACCGGGACCACGCTGGTTCACTCAAACCGGCAAAACCACTGACAATCGTCCGGCTGCTCGCGGTCACGGTATCCACCACCACGAGGTTTCCATCCTGCACCGCAGCAAGGTGCCGGCCATCCGGAGACCAGGTCGGCTCTTCTGCCCGCGGCAGCAGCACCCGGCTCTTTCCCGCCGCCAAGTCATAAAGCATCACCGCCGCTCCACTGTTCTGCCTTCCCGTGAAGGCGATGCGGGATCCGTCGGGCGACCACTCGGGCGAGGTGTTGTGACGGTACCCCGTCTCCAACCGCTCCGGCTCCCCGCCCTTCCGCGGGACCACGAACAGTTGCGGCGTCCCCCCGGCATCCGAACAGAAGACGAGGCGGGCACCATCTGGCGACCACGCCGGCGAAAATTCAACACTGCGCGCCTCCGTCACCCGCTTCACGCGCGATCCCGTCAGGGTGGACACATAAATTTCCGTATCCCCCTCATAACTCATGCTCAGCGCCAGCCGCGTCCCATCATGGGAAAATGCCACCCCGCTATTGGTCCCCGGCGCACTAAGCACGGTGCGCTCGGTGCCAAACCGCAAGTCCTTCAGCACCACATCCGCAAAGCCGCTCTGCCAGGAGGTGAAGGCCAGCAGAATACTGCCCGGAGCCAGCGCCGGAGCACCTTTCAGGGCCCCATCCGTGGTGACTTGCCGCACCCGTTGCCCATCACTGTCCGCCAGGTAGATTTCCGGCGCGCCGGACCGCCGGCTGACAAAGGCCAGCTTGGTACCCGCCATCCCGCGTCCGCCCGTGATCGCGGTCACCACATCATCGGCAAAGGCATGGGCATTGTCCCGCAAGTCCGGGTCCGCGTAATGGTTGTTGAAGACGACCGCCCCCTTCCCATCCAGCAGCGCCCCATCAATCCGCCCCGCGGAGGAACTCCCGCGCAGCGTCCAGCCCCCGGCCGCCGCCGCCGTTCCCTCCTTTATCCGCAGGACCCCGCTAGCATTCAAATCTTCCCGCACCAACTGCCCGGCCGTCTCCCCCGTCCCCCCGATGAAGTCCTCCATCCCGACCACCACGGTTCCCGTCCCGTCCCCCCATGCCATTCCCCCGCCCGCCCAAAGCAGTGC
>JAYUWQ010000156.1:0-5329 GCA_043753485.1 bacterium | reverse complement strand
GCGGACCGAATTCCCGCCGCGCATCGCTCAAACGCGACAGCACAATACTTGTCAGCAGGCCAAATCCGGGGGCATTGGTGAGGGCGTAGACCATCATGCAGCCCAGCACCCAGGACGTCCCCCACCGCTGTTCAATGGCATGAAATGTCAAGAACAGAAAACAGGCCGAAGCGGCACACAGGGCGGCCAACAGACGTTCCGGAGGCACCCGGCGGTCCGCCAGGGAACCTGCCATCATTGGCGAGATGAAGGCGGCCACTCCTCCGGTGCAAAATGCGAGGGTGATCGCCGCATCGCTGATGCCATAGGCTTTCAGCACGTTGGCCAGCGGCACGGTGAAGGCGGCCATGGCCGCCGCATGCAGAAAAAAAAGCACCGCCAGAGCCCGCTTGTCCGAGCGAGGCGGAACGTGCGAAATGGCTACCGTTTCAGCCATCGCACGGGATCGAGTTGATAAAAGCTCCGAAGCATCTCATAAAATTCCGGATGCTGCTGCATCAGGCGGTCCGGCATTTCAAAAAACAACTCCGTGGCGGCGGCGAAAACTTCTGCCGGATCCCCTGCCGTCAACTTGGCGGCCAGTCTGCCTCCATTCCGGGTCAACTCATGCCGCAGGAATTCCCCACTCATCACCCGCCCCCATGCGGTATGCTGGCACTCGTCCCACAGCACCGGCCGGCCATCCTCCTTCCCATCCTCGAGGTCCAGTTGCCGGGCAAACTCGCGGATCACTTCGTTGCGTTCGTCCCGCAAATCCCGCGCCGATTTTTTGACCTCATCCCAGGCCAGCAGCACACAGGAAGAAGGCCAGGCATCCACCGGCGGCAGGGCGTTTTCCCCCTCTTCCCCGGCCAGGCTGGCGGACGGATAGATCATGATCGTCAGCACCTTGGCGAAATTCTGCCCATAATCACGATTCAGCAGCAGAAAACACGCCTGCCCCGCAATCGTCACCTTCATCTCAGGGGTCACCGCTTCCAGTCCCCCGCAGTGCTTCCAACGCTTTCCGTCCACAAATTGAGTAATCCGGTCCTGCAGCCGGACCCGCAGATCCATCGGCAGGCGATGGTAGAGCGCCAGATTAGCCTCCAGATAGCCCAGCCATTCCAGGGGGAAGGCAAAATGCCGCACCCGGCCTTTCCCACTCCGCCGGCCCATCCGCTGCCGCAACCATGCCCCCGCCATCACCAGCACGGCCAATCCGATGATTACAAAAAGCACTTGGGTCGACATCATAAGGCAAAGGACGGGAAAAGAGAACCGGACAGAAAAGCCCGCAACATGAACGCCCCGTCCGCCCGTGGCAAGCCCTCTCCGGGATCATTGGTGCGGCTTGGTCAGAAATCGCCCTGAACCGCTTCCGATTCCAAAAAGCACGGGCTCCCCGGAAGATAGGGCAGCCACTCTCATACGAATAACGACGTCCATGAACGGATGAGGAAACCCTGGTCCCAAGGCACGGACACCGTTGATTCACCTGGTAAATTGCGTTCCTGCCTGACGGGCCAGGGGGAGCAAATCAGACTATGGCCCCGGGGTGGTCTTTTTCAACGGAGTGTAGAATACCTGCGCGCAGAAGAAGACGGGCATCCCCATGGTATTGACGCCGGGCCGGCAGCTGGCGCCGAGAAATTGCGGCTTGGTGGACAGGATGTTCTTGCGGTGAGGCGGAGACTCCATCCACAAATCAAGCAAAGCTCCGGCGAAGCTAACATAGGTATGGGCCCTGATGGGCTCACCGCCGGATTCAAGGCTGAAGACTTTTTTGCCCTGTTCCTCCCGGGTAAAAAATAATTGGCCTCCCGTGTAGGCGAGCCCAAACGAGGTCGCGACATTCTCCGCGCTGAAGGCAGGCTCCAACCCGGCGAGGCGCAACCGGTCGGCCGGCGTTTTTTTGTTTTCCCGTTCGGGATTCACGTGCGAGATGGTGCCGCGATTGGCCATGATTTCCGCCTGCATCCGGGCTGCCTCGCAGAGTTTGGCATCGTGTCCCAGGGACGGCAGCTTTTCCTTTGCCCGCCGCTGGTTGGTTTCATGAAAGACCGCCGCGGAAAGCAGGTCAAAGTTGATGTTGGCAAGGTCAATGTTCTGCCTCGCCTGGTCGAGCTGGCGGAAGGCTTCCGGCGGGTGGTCTGTAAAAAGCTGGAGCGGTTTCAGCTCGTGCGGCGACAGGGCCGGCCCGGCGGAGCAGGGAACCCAGCCGGCAACCAACAGGAGCAGGGATAGGAAAGCGGTCGATTTCATGGGGGTTTCAGAAACGGCTCATGCTAATTACCAAGCAAATTACGAATACTCCATCACCAGCACGGCCAATCCGGTGATCACAAAAAGCACTTGGGTCGACATCATAAGGCAAAGGGCGGGAAATGAGAACCGGATAGAAAAGCCTGCAACATGAACGCCCCGTCAGCCCGTGGCAAGCCCTCTCCGGTATCATCGGCGCGGCTTGGTCAGAAATCGCCCTGAACCGATTCCGATTCCAAAAAGAACGGCCGCCCCCGAAAAAAAATCACCGCTTCGACAACTGGACTCAGGATCACGGTGCTCTTTTCTATCTAATAATGACTGGCCTGCCCACAACTGGATGACCTGGCATGGCCCGAGGAAAATCCAGTAGATTTCCCATATATCCCAGTGGTCGCTCGACTCCTCGTCAAGCATGCGGCATGGCCAGCTAACGGAAACATGCACAACACCGTCCGGCCTCAGGGCACCATGCGTGCCGAGAGTCTGAAAAAACGGAGGATCTTGCCGGGTGGGGTATACGTCATGGTCACAGAGTCGGCGGTGGAACTGCCCAGGGTGCCGGTAACATCGTCCCACTCCAGAAGGTCAGCACTGATTTGAGGAACCAATACGACTCCGATCGCATTGGAGGCTTGTGTCCAGGTATACTTCGTTCCGCTGGTGGCGGTCCCCGGGGTGATTTCCACAAACGGTCCCACGTTAAGAACGGATGGGTCGGCGGCCATGCCATACTCCACCAGATTGGGACTATCATCACCGTCCGGATTGGCACTGGCACCGATGATGGCTGGATCCGTTATCCCTGGAAACGCCTGATTCAGGTATGCTTCCCAGGTGAGGGGAACCGCAGGCAGATTCTCCACCGAGAAAAGGCCGGTTCCAGTGGCGATGAGGGCTCTTGAACCTGTCCAAGCCAGAGATTTTGCACCGGGCAGAGCCGTGTATGACCGCGGAGTGCCGGGAACGGCATGGGCAAAATCCCCCCTACCAACGATGGTGCCGATCAGGCGGGTTCCTGTCCAAAGCGTTTCTGTGAAATATTCCTGTCCGGCATACAGCTGTGTCCATTTTTGTTGGTCATTACATTCAAGGACCGGACCATTGTCAGCGACCCCGATGAGTTTTGATCCCGTCCCGAAAACCCATTTTGGGTAAACTGTGACTGTTTGCAGGAAATCCCAGTCCACCAGATCCCTGGTCTTTCTTTCACCTTCAAAATAGTTTGTCCCCGAAAAGGCAAGAGTTCGCCAGAATTCAGTTTGGTAATTGTAGGTAACGGGTTGCACCACACTGCTCCAATTCACCCCATCGGTGGAGGTTGGTATAATGGGCGATCGATCGATTCCTCCAAATAACCTCGGCGTGATCACAGGTGCCACAAAGCGCCCCCCATCCCACAGCACATGAGTCGCACTCATTCCCGCTGAAGCCCATGCTGAGCCATCAGTCGGACACGACCATAGCCCGATACCCGTCGCGGCGACGAGGATGGTGCCATTGGTATTGGTGGCGAGCCTGAGTTGGGGCTCACGGGGGCCGGAAGCCGCCGATGTTTTGGCCCAGTTGATGCCGTCATGGGAGACCAGCGTTCCGCCATTGCTCCCGACGGCCAGACCGGTGGAGCCAGCCCAACCCACCCCCACCGGCCGCACCACATCAGCCCCGGCATAAGCGGTCGTCCACGCACTCCCATCCATTGAGGTGATTAGCACTCCTCCGCTGCCTACGGCTACAGATTGACTGCCGGACCAAGCGACCGATTTCAAATCTTTCGTGGTATTGGAGGGCTGGAGGGTCCAGGTAGTGCCCGTAGGGGAGGTCAGAACCGTGCCGGCATTTGCCCACCGCCACTAAACGGTCAGGAGTCACGCAAAGGGCATGGAGATCTTCAGTGGAGCCTGAAACCCGGTTCGTCCAGGTCGATCCATCAGCAGAACTATGGATGGCCCCGCCGTCGCCGACGGACACATAACGGCTCCCATTCCAGGACAGGTCTCTGGACACGGTGTTGAGATTGGTCGGGGAAGCGGTCCAATCCGTTCCGTTATTGGTTAAAAAATTGGCTGGATATTGCGCAGTGAGTCCTACGACGGAGTCCTGGGTTACTGTCAGAGAGAAAAGCGGGTAAGACCCTGCCAGAAGGGCCGTCCGGGTCCACCCGGCACCGTTTGGGCTGGTAAAGTAATGGCCGCCGCCAGTGACGATAAAAAGTGCCGTTTAAAAATACGGCATCAGTCAGTGTGGGCCTTGACGTGGGAAATTGCGGGGAGCCGGGCGCAGTTGACGGTGTCCAGAGAATGCCGTCGCTGGACGCAATGGTTCCGCCCTGGGTTCCTGCGAGCACGATGCGGCCGTCGCCGTGGGCGCTGGTCAGCCAGTGCTGTGGAACGGGGGAGGGCCGGGGCACCCAAACCAAACCATCCGAAGAGGTGAGGATGGCCCCATTTTCACCTGCAGCCACGAACTGGCCTCCGGCCCAGCAGACCGTATTCAGATTGCAGTCACTTATTGCCGGATACCCCAATACCAATTGCTGGGCATTTGCCACCGGGCCGGACATCAGAACGAGGCCCAGAAACAGTATTGGCAAGCCTGAAAACCCGGGGGGAAAGTTATTCATTTTGCCACTTATTAGCGATTTTCGATCTGGCAGTCAATCCTTCAGGCAAAACAAACCAGAATCACCGGAGGGGGTTGCCTCTTATCCCACAAATCCGTCGTGGGAGTTTGCGGAAAATGGTTGGACTTTCAACCAGTTGCGATGGTCAGCACTTGGAAAATCAAGGTGATGCTGCGTTTCGAGAACATGCTTTCCAGCATTCCTTGGACGGGCCCCGTGTGTTGAGGGGCCTGTGGGGAGCGGTGACGCTGGAGATGGCGTGGGATGGGATGGTGGTTGGATTCCCGTTTCCGGGTTGACAGTCTGACACGCTGGTATAGCAAACCCACACTCATGAGAATTTCCTTTTCCCGTTCCCTGATATGGTGTTTGGCTGGAGGGTCATTGACTTTGCTGACTTCCTGCAGCAGCCGGGAGGATGCGGCCAAGACCAAGGAGTTTCAGGCGAAAACCGAGGAATTG
>JAYUWQ010000155.1:0-2170 GCA_043753485.1 bacterium | reverse complement strand
AATTGATGCCGGCGCCCAAATAAAAAGTCCCCCTTCCACCAGCACTATTGCTTGGAAACGGTGCTGGCTTTCTGGTTATTCACCGGCAGCACATCCGTGACGTTGTTGGGATTCAGGAGCTGCGACCGGTAGGAAAGACCATTGACCGCCCGGGACAAATCAATCTGATTCACCGGGATGGACACCGTGGTGCTGGCCCCCGGATTCAGCGGAGGAATCTGATAGGCCAACTGGCCGGCACTCTCGGTGATGTAAAGATTCATCCCGCTGACGGTGGAGCCGCTCCGGTTTTGGATGACAAACTCCATCTGTCCGGTTTGATTGTTATAGTAGTGGCTGGAGACGGCGGTATCCACCCGGGTAATGTCATTGCGGTTCATCGCCCACCCCAGATTGAGAATACCGGACCCATACGCCGGATCAGTGCCCGGAGCGCCCCCGTCACTGCTGTATTGTTGGAGAATCTCCACCGCCTGCTCCCCATTCATGCCGGGATTTTCGCTGAGCATCGCGGCCACTCCTCCGGCGACAATCGGGGCACTGGCGGAAGTTCCATCAAACACCACCCGCTCGCCGTTCAGCCACGCGGTATTGATGCCATAGCCCGGGGCGGTAAACTTCAATCCTTCTCCGGAATTGGAAAACGTGGCCTGCTGCTCCAATGCATCCACTGCTCCCACCGACACCACCCGTTGATCAGCCGCCGGCCACGTCATCTGCGCCGCCTGGTCGTTCCCGGAAGCCGCGACAATCACCACGCCCCGGGCGCTGGCATAATCAATCGCCGCAGTTAAAACCGATGAATTTTGATAGGATCCCAAACTGATAATGACCACAGGTGACCCGGCATCCACCGCCGTCTGGATCCCCTTGGCCAGGGTGAAAAGATCGCTCGTCCCATCGGCACCGGTCACTTTGATACTCAGGATATCAGACGCCGGGGACACCCCCATGGCGTCGGGAGATTGCCCGGCGGCCAATGCTGCCACCGCCGTGCCGTGGCCATCGCCCTCGCCATTGCCCAGCAATCCTTGACCAATGTCCAAATACCTCACCCGGCCCAGGCTCCCGAAGGTGGCATCGGCGGCCACGCCACTATCCAGCACGGCAATGGTCACTCCTTTGCCCCACTGGCTGTGGTCGCCCGTGACCCCGAGGAACGGCAGCACGTTATCGCCAAAACCCACTTCATTTTGCGCCGCACGGTCTTCCTTCTCCGGCGTGCTGGGAAAATAAGCACTATAATTGGCACCCACATCGCCGTAGTCCGCCGCGTTGGCCAGCAGATCCCGCTGCAGCGCCCCCAGTTCATCGTAGCCCACTCTGACCATGCGGAAGCCATCCATCTGATCCAGCACCTTCAGGCCTGCCGCCGCCGCCCGGGCCAGAAAATCGCGATAAGCCTGTTCGGTTTTGAAGGTCAGAATCGCCTCGTGATCCCTCGCCCCTTCCACCCCCAGGCGCCGCTCCAGCAACGCCAGAATCCGGTCGGCCGCATCCGCCCACTGGCGGGCCAGCAGGAAATCCATCCCGGAACCCGTATCGGCTGCGGCTTTTTCCTCGGGTGCCTGCGGAGGCCGCGAAGCCCCCGGCGCGGAGGCTCCGCCCCGGAACGCAGCCCATGAACCCCACTTGGCCGACCAATCCCGGGGCAGCCACCATAAAAGCAGCCCCGCCATGATTCCGCCCAGAATGAGGGGCAACAACATCGGCAATCGGGTTTTCATCGGAATAATATTAGCGTCTGCCTTATTGAGTTTCAATCGCTTGGATTGGTTCAAAATCGCCCCCGGAATGTGGAAGAATAGGGTTGATTAAACTAGCCAATGAGTCATGACAGACGTCACCCTTATGCCCGACCGTCCCCGTCACGACATCGCCCGTTTGTCTGCTGAATTCCGGATGCCGGGTGACTACGTCAGTCATGCGCCCTGCGGTCACGGCCATATCAATGACACCTACGAAGTGCGGGTGAATCAGGCCGGCACTGCGGTACGCTATATCCTCCAGCGCATCAACCACACCATTTTCACCCGTCCTGACCTCGTGATGGAAA
Organism: bacterium; assembly: GCA_043753485.1. Classification (GTDB taxonomy): domain Bacteria; phylum Verrucomicrobiota; class Verrucomicrobiia; order Verrucomicrobiales; family V1-33; genus CAIZWU01. Next base: position 114 of record JAYUWQ010000155.1, on the reverse strand, counting down.
ACATCCACCGGGTCACTACCCACATTGCCGACAAACTGCACGAGGCCCGGGCGACCGATGTTTACCGCCGGGTGCTGACCCTCGTCCCCTGCCGCGATGGCCGGCGGTGGCATG
>JAYUWQ010000154.1:0-2172 GCA_043753485.1 bacterium | reverse complement strand
CCCGGACTGCCGCGTCGTCCTCCTGACCCCGCAGGGCCGCCGTCTTGACCAGCGGCTGGTGGAATCATTCACGACCTATCCCCATCTGATCATCCTCTGCGGCCACTACGAGGGCATCGACCACCGCGTGGTGGAAGCGCTGGTGGATGATGAAATCTCCCTGGGCGACTACATCCTGACCAATGGCGCCATCGCGGCCAACATCTTCACCGATGCCGTGGTCCGTCTCTTGCCCGGCGTGCTGGGCGATGAGCGCTCGCCTGCCGAGGAGTCCTTCAGCGCCGCCACCGGACTGCTGGAAGCTCCCTGTTATACCCGGCCTCCGGAATTCCGTGGCATGAAGGTGCCTGAAATCCTGCTGGGAGGCCACCATGCCAAAATCATTGCATGGAAGACCGGGCAAAGCCTCGCCCGCACCAAGGCGCTCCGTCCCGATTTATTGGGGGAATGAATGCCGTAAGGGGAAAGGCCACCAGCCCATGGGCTCAGGGCAATTCCACTTCAAAAAAGTCGCGCAGGACTTTCTGATAGACGCCCCGCTTGAACTCCGGGAGCCAGCGCAGGTCAAACTCATGCGGGAGGATCCACTTCCACCGGCGGAATTCGGGATGGGCGGTTTCCAGATTCAGCAGGGACTCCGGTCCGAGAAAGCGGCAGAGGAAATACACCTGCTCCTGCCCCACAAATTTCCCCCGCTTCCGGTGCCGTTCCGGAAAATGATAACGATAACCGGCCCGTTCGGTTTTGATTTCGTAGGCTCCCACCGGCAAAGAGGTTTCCTCCATCAATTCCCGCACCAGGGCCTCGCGGGGCGATTCCCCGGCATCGATCCCGCCCTGGGGAAACTGCCAGCTCTCCGCGAAGTCGCGCCGCTCGCAAATCAGGATCATCCCGGCAGCATTCTGCAGCAACGCCGCCACGCAGGGACGGTAGCGTTCGGCAGGGATTCGGTCGGGCATGGCAGGCATCTTTTTTCTTAAGCGTCCGGCGTCCCTGGCGTCAACCGGGTTTCCCCCACCGTCAGGATTTGCCGTGTGAATTTCCCCAAGGGCACCGATGGTCCCGCTTCGCCGCCTCTATCTACCCACCCATGACCCGACGCCACTTTTTCCTCCTCGCGCTGATCCCGCTGTTGATGCTCACCGCATGGCATTTTCTGAATCCGGGGGCACAACTGAAATCGGCCCAGGCCCGCCTGCTCCGGGCCATCTCCCAAAAGGATGCGGCCGCCTGCGGCAAACTGATCCACCCGGATTACACCGACCAATGGAACTTCACAGCCGGGGACTGGCCCGGAATCCTCAAGGACCTGCGCACCCTCAGCCCCATCCTGGAAATCACCATGGTCAACCCGGTGCTCGATTCCGGGAATGGGGTGGTCGATACCAGCCTGCGGGTCCAATCCAATGGAGGCCACGCGTCCGGCATGATCGCCGAGAAGGCCTTGGAATTGCAGGAAATGACCCGATTCCTCTGGAAACGTGAGGCATGGCGGCCCTGGAGCTGGCAGCTGGTCAGCGTGCAGAATCCTGCGCTCGACATCCCTTCCGACTACCGTCCCGGCAACCTCACGGCAATGCCCGCCTTTTGATCCCGGAAAAATCGTGAGTTGCATCCGGCCCGGGTGCCGCTTCCGTAGACCGGCGGGCATCCTGTCCCGCCCTCCACTCCCAACCCTTCCAGCTATTATGCCCCACACTCTTCCTGCCCTGCCCTACGCCCTGAATGCCCTGGAGCCGCACATTGATGCCCGGACCATGGAAATCCATCACGGCAAACACCACCAGGCCTACATCACCAATCTCAACAACGCCCTCGCTGGACACGCCGGACTCGAAGCGAAGTCCATCGACGAGCTCATCGCCAACCTCGATGCCGTCCCTGAAGCCATCCGCACCGTGGTGCGCAACAATGGCGGCGGTCATGCCAATCACAGCCTCTTCTGGACCATCATCGGCCCCGGCAAAGGCGGTGCCCCAACCGGCGCTTTGGCCGACGCCATCACGGCCGCTTTTGGCAGCTTCGATGCCTTCAAGGAAGCCTTCACCAAAGCCGCCACGACCCGTTTTGGCAGCGGCTGGGCCTGGCTCAGCCTGAAGGACGGCAAGCTCGCCATCAGCAGCACCGCCAACCAGGACAGCCCGGTCATGGAAGGTGCCACACCCCTGCTCG
>JAYUWQ010000153.1:0-2176 GCA_043753485.1 bacterium | reverse complement strand
TTCCCCCGGACCGCGGCCCTTGTCCCCCCCTCCATCAACCATCAACCTTCAACCATCCCCCCCTTCCGTGCTATCCGTCCCATCCGTAAAATCCGTCCCATCCGTGGCCTCCCCCTCCGCTGCCCTCCGGCAAATGAGCCTGGACCCCGGCGTCCGTTCCTGACTATGCCTGCGCTTTCACCAAGCAGGACCGCTCAAAGTTCCGGCTGGATTCCCATTCGCCGTTTCTTTTGAAGATGTTCAGCCGGCCTCCGGTCTGGCGTCCCACCTCGCAGGCCTGGATCAGCGCCGCTTGTTTGCTGCTTGACCGGACCAGCACCTCGCTGGTGTCTTCGTCTATCAATTCCCAATAGAGGCCAATTCTGTCCAAAGCATAGTATTTCATAGGTGGGGGGGGTAAACGGGCCCCGACTCTTTTAGCAGAAGGCGCACCAGCGTCCGGAGAGCAGCTTTCCACCCTCGTCCCCCGTAGGATTCCGCTGCCTCCGTCGCGGTGGCAGGCACGATGCCATGGGATCCGTGGCATTTTGCAGACGCAGCCCTCCCCCCGTCTCACCCATCAGCCCCACTCCTTTCCGCGTTTCAAGTTGTCCCCTTGCTCCCAGCCGCAGGCGCTGCGGCAGCGAATGCCCCTACCGCGGATCGTCCGACTCCATATGCTTCCGCGCCCTGATCTGTCGGCCCCCTACAAAGTGGCGGCTGGTGTCCCATGCGCCGTTTTTTTTGAAGATGTTCAGCCGGCCTCCGGTCTGAAGTCCCACCTCGGTGGCCTTTAAGATCGCCGCTTGTTTGCTGCTTGAGCGCAGCAGCACCTCGTGGGTGTCCTCATCTTTCAGTTCCCAATAAAGTCCAATTCTGTCCAAAGCATAGCGTTTCATAGGGCTGGGGGGGGAGTGGGCAGTCAACTTTCAGCAACTCTCGCACCAACGAATCCGCACGGCACTTGGACGCACTTGGACCCTTGGGCTCGCCCTGCCCGCCTCCTGCGGGCAGGCAAGATGCCATGCGTTCCGTGGCATTTTGCAGGCGCCGGGACCATTCCAGCTTTCAGCCCCACTCCTTCCAGCGTTTCAGGTATCCCCTTCCTCCCACCCTCAAGGAAGCTGGTTCGCGGTAATAGCCGGGATCGCCGCAATGATCACGGCAACCGCCGCCGGAAACAACACAGGGCAAGCAGTTTTCATGACCTTCGTGGCACGGAAACAGCGTTTATTTTCTCGGCGATAAACGCCAAAACCCCCCAAACATGAAAAAATCAATAACCACAGTCCTGGCCCTGACCGGCGCGATTCTCGCGCTGGGTTCCTCCCCTGCTTCGGCAATCACAATTACCCCGTCCAATGCAGGAGGTAATGCCGGAACCGACAACGTCCTCTTCAATGTCATTGCCAATGACACCACCAATCCTGCGCTGGGCACCTTAAACGCCAATCCAGGGTTCATCGTCAACTTCAACTCGAGCAGCGATGCGCTGATTGCAAGTGGCGGGCAAGCCACGCTGGATTCTGCAGATGGTTCGTTCACCAATCTGTCCATCTTCCTCTCCGATGGTGCCACCTTCCAAAAATTAATTCTGAATCCGGATGCCACGAGCAACGGAACGATCAATTTTTCGGTCAATTACCTGGGCATGAGCTCCCCTTTTACTGGGTCATTCGCTTTAGGGGCCGGAGGTAGCAACTTCTTCCAAATCGTGGCCGGGGTTGGAGAAACCATCAGCTCGGTGACGTTGAACACGCAGGGCACCGCGATCGCTGACAGCGGTCAGATCCGGATTGGCGGACTTGCCGCCGTCCCAACCAACGTTCCGGACGGCGGTGCTACGGTGATGCTCCTTGGTCTAACGCTAAGCGGCTTGGCGGTTACCCGTCGGTTCTTCTCCGCAAAAAGCTAAATTCAGCAGCGATTACCTATAGAGAATGGCCGTTCCTCGGAACGGCCATTTTTCTTTTTGCGCTGCAACGCGAATGGACGGGGGGAATCCGCCGGCCCTTCGGGCAGGAGCCTGAGCGGGCCCAGGAGGGCTCCGTCGTCGGCCCCCTTCACCAAGCCAATCACCCCGCCGTCCAGCAAATGCTTCCCTCCGCGTCCTTCTGGCCCTTCTGTTCAAATTCCCCATCCATCCGAGCCATCCGTAAAATCCGTGCCATCCGGCCCCCCCCTGACCGCTGCCCCC
>JAYUWQ010000152.1:0-14918 GCA_043753485.1 bacterium | reverse complement strand
CGCTCAACCCCTCAAATCCCAACTCGGCCCCCAGCGCATTCACCCCTTCCCACCGCGGGAATCAGGGGCTATAACACTCCCTGTGGGATGCTTGTGATGCAATTATTTGGAACGGTGAAATATCTGATTTAGTCCATCCTGTTGATGAGATATTGAAACCGTTTTTTGAGAAAATTTGGGAAGATGCTGGTTTCCATAGGACCGCAACTATTGCTGCTGGTTTGGCACAATACGTTAGAGAATCAGCGATATGAATTTCAGCGGGCACACAATTTTGTTCATGGGAAAACTTTTTCCGAAAAACCATTACATCCCAATCGTTTTCGTCTTACTTAATCCGGTCGCCCCAATCCCCGGCGTCACCATGCCCGGCACCACCAAGATCACCGCAGACACGCTCACCGCAGGCACGCGGGACCCCGGCTACGTCGATATCCACGTCAATGCCACCACCCGCTGGAAAGACGTCCCCGAAGCCGTGTGGAGCTACACCCTCGGCGGCTACCAAGTCCTCAAGAAATGGCTCAGCTACCGCGAAGCCACCCTCCTCAAACGCCCCCTCACCGGAGAAGAAGCCCAATCCTTCACCCACCACACCCGCCGCATCGCCGCCCTGATCGAAATGCAAGACGCGCTGGACGCCCACTACCGGGCTTCCAGCATTTCAGGACCGCCATGAAAAAGATCCAGGATTGCTTTGGCCATTGGGTGCGCCTGACTGATGAACGGGTGGCCCACATTCTGGAGCACCCGGAAATGAGCACAATGGGTGCTGAGATTGAGCGGGTACTGATGGAGCCGCAGACCGTGCGCCGCTCCCGCTCGGATGACGCAGTGTGGTTGTTTTACGAATTTTACTCCCAGACAATTGTAGGTGGCAAATGGCTCTGCGTGGTTGTAAAATATTTGGAGGACGACGCCTTTGTCGTCACCGCCTATTTGACGGATAAACCCAAAACAGGAATAGAATTATGGCCGGTAAAGTAAAAGTCTGGTTTGATGCTGAGGCGGATTTTCTGGAAGTCCGCTTCTCAGACGTGGCGGGCTACGGGAAGGAAACCAACCACGAAGCGGTGATGGAGCGGGTGGACGCGCAGGGGCAGGTTGTCGGCTTCAGCATCATGGGCGTCAGTCAGTTCCGCAAAGAAAAGCCGCTGGAGGCAGACCTCATCCCGGCGTGATAAAGCCCGTCATGAAATTGTAGATCGATCAGGAAAGCTGCGGAAGCTCCGTCGCAAGATCTCTTGAGCCATCCTGCCTGCGACCTACTTCGATTTATGTTGAAAATCGCGTTTATGATCGCTCCCTGTCCCGAGACAGGGGGCTACGTCGCTCGTTGGGACGACCCCGCCGGTGGTGGGATTATCACCCAAGGAGACAGTTTTTGGGAAACTGGATGTGATGCTGCGTGATGCGGTGGAGGGCTACTTCCTTGGCACAACGCGCCCGGAACGCATCCAACTGCATATTATCGAAGATCCGGAGTTGGCGGTGACCTAAGAATGCCGCGCGATGTCACGGGTGAACAGGCGGAAGCCGATCTGATCAACCTTACCCCCGCCGGCGGCGGCTCAGCACGCCCAGACCGGTCAGGACGGCCAACAGGAGTCCGGAAGGTTCCGGAACCACCGCGATCCTTCCCTCGGTATTGAATGCGACGGCATCGATAAAGAAGGTGGCGTCCTGATCCTGGCCTGGGTTGCCCGGATCGACATCCAAGGCCGTCACAAAGATGCTGTCCAGGTAGACAAGGCTCGTGTTGATCACTCCATCGGCTCCCGTTCCGGCAAACCCTTCCCACATCGAGGCATCCGCAAGTTCCCATTCATACAGATGCCACGCTCCATCCGCAATAATGGGAAGGAACGCCGCACGCTCCCGGGCCGCACCATCCTCAATCATGAGACTTGCCTGCAGAGCCGGAGTGGTGGTCATCAAATAATAGCCCACCCAAGTCGAGCCTCCATTGAGGAAGCGCACATTTCTGAGGATCGCTCCGCTGCCGGACAGATGTCTGACCTGCCAGGTTAAAGCTCCGGCGTTCCCCACGTTGGAATCCGGATCATCATCCACAAAAACCTGCTGGGAAGCCGACCCCTGATATGCGGCAGTGGTGACCCGGTCAGCGGTCGAGGGTCCGCCGGTGACGGTTACACCCTGGGTGGTGCCGGAAAAATCCGGATCATTGGTGAAGTGGCCTTCTGAATCCTCAAAATCATCCAGGATGGTGGTCGCGGCGAACAAAGGGGTGGAAGACACGACCGCGATGAGGGAAGTCAGCCGGAAGAATTGATGGAAGCGCATATTGTTACCGGGAACCTGACACGGGCCATTTCATTTTGCAAAGTCACAACGGACTTTCCGCGGTTTTGCGTGGCCGCTGCTCTGCTCACGACTCGTCTGCGACAGAGTCATGCTACGTGCCCTCCGGGACTGGCGGCGGCGGGGCCGACTCGAACCTGTCGGTCAGAATCAAACGCGGCCGTGATAGGTCTCGTCCCAGGAACCCACCTCTCCGGATGCAAAAGCGCGGACGCGGGAGCTGGGGTTGAATCATTCTGCCGCGTCGGAGAATGAAAAAAGATGGGAGTATCGCTGCATCCCATCTTTGAGCGGGAGATCCACTACCTTGTCGCCGGGTTTATCCGGCGCGATGACAAGGTCCCCGGTGAAGGGATCGATGCGGACGCTGTTGATGTTGCCAACACAGGCAAACCACATGATGTCCTTGGCGCCGGTCGCATCTGCGGGATTGATGGAATAACCGACGTAACGATGTTTTTCCAAGGGCCCATTTTTATAGAAAAAGTCATTTCTTCCGTCGGCTGGGACGTCGTATTGGTCCAGCAAATGGATGGCAGACTCCTTGGTGGTTGCATCCATGGGTGGCAAATACATAATGGTCATTCCGCCAGTTGCCTCTCCAGGGGTGCCTTTCAGGGGTTTGGTGTTTTTGCCTTCCCAGGTTTTGATCAAGGTGGAAAAGGCAGCGCGGGCAGCCTGCAACCGGACAGGATCAGAAACTTCGGCCCCGGGCGGTGGCGGGCTTTTAGCCGCGCTGATTGCCGATTCTCCGCCTTCATTACTGGAGCCTTGCGTGAGGGCCTGGGAAGAGGTGCTTGTGGCAGGTTTGCCTGCAAATGAAGAGGGCGCGCTGGTGGATGAAGCGGATGGACCTGCCCTCCCGGTCCGGTGGTAATTTCTGAAATAGAACCAGCTGCCCGCTAGAATTACAGCTGCCGAAATGGAGATGCTTCGTTTCTGCGCCGGTGTCATGACGGGGAGGGATACAATTGATGCACAGTGGGCATGATAGAGCCAACGGTGGGATACCCGGCAAGGAAAATTGTTCAATATGCCCTGGGCACGGGGGACTAAAGATTCCTCCCCCAGCGGGGCGGTGTTCATCAATCAGGAAGGCTGCTGAAGCTCTGTCGCAAGTTCTCTTGATCTATCCTGCTACGCCACCTATTTTAGAGCATGTTAAAAATCGCCTTCACGATCGCGCCCTGTCCCGAGACCGGGGGCTACGTCGCCCGTTGGGACGACCCCGCCGGCGGTGGGATTATCACCCAAGGGGACAGTTTTGGGGAACTGGATCTGATGCTGCGTGATGCGGTGGAGGGCTACTTCCATGGCGCAGCGCGCCCGGAACGTATCCAACTGCATTTTATCGAAGATCCGGAGTTGGCTGTGGCATGAGAATGCCGCGCGATGTCACGGGTGAACAGGCGGTGCGTGCCCTGCGGCGGCTCGGGTTCGAGGATGTGAGGCAAACCGGCTCCCACCGCATACTGCGGCAGGGGAACATCACCGTGGTGGTCCCCATGCATCGCCCCATCAAGCCGGGAACGCTGAAAGGACTGCTGGAACAGGCCGGACTGACGCCGCAGGCCTTCATGGCCGAGCTTTAGCATGAAACAGGCAAAGGACGGAATGCCTGCCGAACCCTCGATCCTCCCTGTAGGGAACAAATCCGCGCCGAGTGGAGGCAGCAGTAAGAGCTGATAGAAGAAGGGCTTGTCATTACGGCGGGAATTTATGGGGCGTTTCATTTTACGAAGTCCCACATGGGCGGGAGGGTTTTCCGGGGCTTTGAGTGGCACCTGCTCTGCTCACGACTCGTCTGCGACAGAGTCATGCTACGGCTATGGCTACGGCCACGGCTACGGCAACCGCTGCGGCCCGGGCTTTGAGTCGCTCCTGCTCTGGCCACGACTCGTCTGTGACAGAGTCATGCTACGTTCCCTCCGGCACTGGAGGCGGCGGGGCGGTGGATGGGGCGGTGAAGAAAACTCCTTGACCCTGCACTTAACTACAGGGTGTAGGGTGTAGTCATGAAAGATACTGCTCCGAGCACCTGGACCCGCGCGACTTTGGCCAAACTGGCGGGGGTGGGGGCTGAATCCCTGCGCTTCTATGAGCAGCAGGGCTTAATCGAAAAACCGCCGCGGAACGAGGCGGGCTACCGGATCTATGCGGGAGGCGATCTGGAGCGGCTGCAATTCATCCGCCGGGCGCAAGATCTGGGATTCAACCTGCAGGACATCAAACAACTGCTGCAACTGACGGGGAATATCAAAACGCCGCGGAAGACGGTGCGCAATTTTGCGGAAGCGCGGCTGGTGGTGATCCGTCAGAAGATCAACGATTTGCAGGCGATGGAAAAATCCCTGAGCCGGCTGGTGGCCCAGTGCAGTGGCAAAGGCGCGCTGCAGGGCTGTCCCATCGCGGAGTTCATCGGAGGCCAAAACATCAAAACCCAAGGAGAAAACTGTCATGAGTGATTGCTGCCATACCCCCAAGCCGGAACCGGAAAAGAAACCTTGCTGCCAGACGGCGCCAGCACCGCCCGAAGCGGCGGCGGCTGCCTGCTGCCAGGGGGGACATGATCATGCCCACCATGCCGCAGTGAAACCGGCGGCGGGCGCGAAGTATTTCTGCCCGATGTGTGAGGGCGTGGTCTCGGACCGGCCGGGGGATTGCCCAAAATGCGGCATGGCCCTGGAACGCAATCCGGTGTGGCAGGCGGCGGCGAAGACGATCTACACTTGCCCGATGCACCCGGAGATCCAGCAGGATCATCCCGGAGAATGCCCGAAGTGCGGCATGGCCTTGGAACCGAAAACCCTGCCGCCGGGGGAAGCGGAAGAGGAGGATCAGGAGCTGGTCTCCCTGCAACGGAAACTGTGGCTGAGCACGGCGCTGGCCTTGCCGGTGTTTTTGCTGGCGATGGGGGAGATGATTCCGGCGCTGCGGGTGCGGGAGTGGCTGCCCGACGCGGCTTTTGGCTGGGGGCAATGGGTGCTGGCCACGGCGGCGGTGTTCGGGCCAGGGGGATTTATCTTTGGCAGGGCTTGGCGGTCGTTGAAGAACAAGAGTCTGAACATGTTCACCCTGATTTCCCTCGGGGTGGGAGCGGCGTGGCTATACAGCACCATCGCGGTGGTGGCTCCGGGGCTCTTTCCCCACTCGCTGCGGCATGGGGGGCATGTCCCGCTGTATTTTGAAGCGGCGGCGGTGATCACGGCCCTGGTGATCCTGGGGCAATGGCTGGAAGCCAAGGCGCGCAGCCGGACGGGGCAAGCGGTGCAGGCCCTGATGGGGCTGGCCGCCAAAACCGCCCGGCGGGTGCAGAACGGTCAGGAAGCCGATGTGCCGCTGGAGGCGGTGAAGATCGGCGATGTGCTGCGGGTGCGGCCCGGGGAAAAGATCCCGGTGGATGGGGTGCTGACGGAGGGCAGCAGCAGTGTGGACGAATCCATGATCACGGGTGAGCCGCTGCCCGTCAGTAAAGCGGCCGGGGACCGGGTGGTGGGAGCCACCATCAACCAGACGGGCGCCTTCCTGATGCGGGCGGAAAAGATCGGCAGTGAGACGCTGCTTTCCCAAATCGTGCAAATGGTGGCGGAGGCGCAACGGAGCCGGGCCCCGATCCAACGGCTGGCGGATCAGGTGTCAGGGTGGTTTGTGCCGGCGGTGGTGCTGGTGGCGGTCCTGACCTTTATCTGCTGGATGATTTGGGGGCCGGAACCCCGCCTCGCCTTCGCCATCGCCAACAGTGTGGCGGTGCTCATCATCGCCTGTCCCTGTGCCCTGGGGCTGGCGACGCCGATGTCCATCATGGTAGGGGTGGGCAAGGGGGCACAAATGGGGGTGCTGGTGCGCGATGCCGCGGCCTTGGAGCAGGCGGAGAAAATCACCCATCTGATCACCGATAAAACCGGCACCCTGACGGAAGGCCGGCCGGTGGCCCGGGAGATCGTGGCGGCGGATCCTGGCAAGGAAAATCATGTCCTGGCCCTGGCGGCCGCGCTGGAACAGTTGAGCGAACATCCCCTGGCCCATGCCATTGTGAGCCGGGCCAAGGAAAAAGGCCTGACTCCGGCGGCGGTGACTGATTTTACGTCCATCACCGGAGCCGGGGTGAGCGGCACCATCGACCGCACGCTGGTGCGGGTGGGCAAACGGGGGTGGCTGGAAGCGGAAGGGCTGACCCTCCCGGTGCCGCTGGCGGCGGCGGCCCTGGCCTTGCAGGAAAAGGCCCACACCGTCCTCTGGGTGGCGGAGGGACCAGCCATCGCCGGATTCATCGCGGTGGCCGATCCTATCAAAGCCTCCACCCCGGAGGCCGTGAAAGCCCTGCAGGAGATGGGCCTGACGCTGGTGATGCTGACGGGCGACAATCTGCAGACCGCCCAGGCGGTGGGCCGTGAACTGGGCATCGCCGACGTGCGTGCGGAAGTATCGCCCGCGGACAAGCTCTCTGCCGTGCGCCAGCTGCGGACCGGGGGGGCGGTGGTGGGCATGGCCGGCGACGGCATCAACGACGCGCCGGCCCTGGCGGAAGCGAATGTGGGCATCGCCATGGGCACCGGCACCGATGTGGCGATCCAGAGCGCCGGACTGACCCTCGTGAAGGGGGATCTGCGCGGCATGGTGCGGGCGCTGGGACTGAGCCGGGACGTGATGCGCAACATCCGGCAGAATCTCTTTTTTGCCTTCATCTACAATGCCGTGGGCATCCCCCTCGCTGCCGGGGTGCTGTATCCCCTGACCGGCTGGCTTCTGAACCCGATGATCGCGGGGGCCGCGATGGCGCTCAGCAGTGTGTCGGTGATCGGCAACGCGCTGCGCCTGCGCAGCAAAGCGTGAACGGGGAAAAGGGGGGATTACCGCAGAGACGCAGCGGGCGCGGAGGAGGAGGGAAACAGGTCAGGCATGGCGGGCTGCCGGTTGGAATCTCGATCTTAAAAAGCGAAACCGGGTACCACAGATTTCACGGAGAACACAGATTGTCAGGAGTTTAGGTCAATGGGTCGCCTCACCTTGCATGTGCGATCAGACGAAGATCCAAGTCTTTCATTATCTGTGCTCTCTGTGAAATCTGTGGTTATATTTTCCTGTGCTTTGCTCTGCGCTCTCTGCGTCTCTACGGTTTTCTCTACGCCCTTTTATGGTCGCCGGGGCCGCCGCAAAAGCTGAACCAGAAAGGGCTTCCGCTGCGGGGGGATTCCGGGTTACGCTGGCGGCTGATGAAATCGATCTTCTACCCTGCCCTGCTTTTCCTCTGCCTCGCCTGGACGGGCACGGCAGCCACCCGCGTGGAAGAGGTGCCGGAAAAGGGACTGCAACCGGAAGTGGCCACGGGGCCTGAGGGGACGATCCATCTGGTCTATCTGCGGGGCGACGCCAAGGCTGCCGATGTGCGCTACACTTGGCGCAAACCGGGGGAACCCTGGCAAGCCAGTGCGCCGGTGAATTCCGCCGCAGCGAAGGGCATCGCGGTGGGCAGCATCCGGGGGCCCCAGGTGGCGCTGGGGGCAAACGGCACCGTCCATGTGTTATGGAATGGGGTGTCCGGCGGGGAGCAGGCTCCCCAGGCGCCGTTGTGGTATGCCCGGAGAAAGGCCGGAGAGCGTGAATTCGGGAAACCGCGGGATTTGTTGGGAGACACCGTCGCCCTGGACGGAGGAGCCTCCATCGCGGCCGATGCCCACGGCAAGGTGTTTGTGGTGTGGCATGGCAACCAAGCCACCACGGAACCGGAGGAAAAACAAAGACTCGTTTTTGTCCGCACCTCCACGGATGAAGGGAAAACCTTTGGCAACCCGGAACCGGCCAACCGCGATCAGCCCGGGGTGTGTGCCTGCTGCTCCCTGCGGGCCTTTGCCGGGCCGGAGGACGGCCTGCGGATCTTTTTCAGGAATGCCCTCACCACGGAAAGCCGCAGCATGACGCTGCTTTCGCAGAAGGCCGGCGGCTGGACCACCGGCGCCATCGAACCATGGAAGATCGCCGCGTGCCCGATGTCCTCGGCGGCCCTGACCTCCTATCAGAACCAGCTGCTGGGGGTGTGGGAGACCGCCGGTCAGATCCGGGCCGGATGGATTTCCGCGCCCGGTTCCGCGCCGGTGACAGTCGCGGCATCCTCTGCCAAACACCCCTCGGTGGCGATCAGCCCGCAGGGCAGGATCCTGATCACCTGGGTGGAAGGCAGTGGCTGGAACCGGGGAGGCTCCGCAGCCTGGCAGGAATTCGATGGCAAGCTCCAACCGCTGGGTCCTCCAGGAAAAGCCGCGGGGGTTCCCGCCTGGGGCCGCGTGGCGGGGTATGCGGAGCCGAAGGGAGATTTCGTTATCCTGCGGTAAGGGGGGATTGGATTGACCGATGGAAAATTCAGAACCCCGGGGTTGGCGGAAGGCGGACGCTTTCAAGCAGCTTTTCTTGCCGGTATTTTCTCCTTGTCACCCCGCCGGGAATCCTTTTTGAATTTACCTTGTGCCATCTCTCCTGTCACCGGTGCTGGGTCTTTTATTGTGTGGAATGTTTGTGCTGGCCTCGCCCGCAGACACGCTGCCCGATCCGATGGCCGAAGGCTGGGCCAGTGAGACCTTCGCGGAGAATGCGGGGAAAGCCCTGAACCAGCTCGGGGACCGCCTCAAAAAAGGAGACCTCACGGCCTATGCCACGACGCCCTCGGATGTGCTGCGGCCGACGGCTCTCACCAAAGTATACGACGGAGCGGACTTTACCGTGCAGCGCGGAGTGATCCCCTCCGGCAAAGCTCCCCGGCCCACCCTGCAGGCGGCCTTGGAAGCGGTGCGGGCGGGGTTCGCCAAAACAGGCCCCACCCGGCTGAAGTTCAAGGTGTTTGGGATCGCGGAGAAAACCACCCGCCAGTATGTTTCGATTTTTGGCCCGGCTGAAGGCGGGCTGCGGGAGATCAATGCCACCTGGGAAACGCGCTGGGAAGGAGAGGCCGCGGCCCCGGTCCTGGCCGATGTCAGGATGGAGGCGTATGAGGAAGTGCTGCACCCTGCCCCGCAGCCCCTGTTTACCGATGCCACCGGGGCCGTGCTGCCCACCTCCGCCGACGTGCGCCAGCAGTATCTGACCGGCACCGATGCCTGGCGCGAACGCATCGAGACGTTCAACCGGATGTTCAAGTTCGCGTATTGCGGGCTGGCCATTGGCGACGCGGATGGCGACGGATTGGATGACCTGTTTTCCTGTCAGAACGGGGGACTGCCGAACCGGCTGTTCCTGCAGAATGCGGACGGGACGATGCGGGACGCCACTGCTTCGTCAGGGGTCGGCATGCTGGACGCCACGCAGGGCGCGTTGTTTCTCGATCTGGACAATGATGGCGATCAGGACCTCGTGACCACCATGCCCTCGGGGCTGGTGTTTTTTGAAAACCTGGGAGGGGCCCGCTTCCAACCGCGCGTGAAGTCACGGGTTGCCGAGGCCGGGTATTCCCTGGCGGCGGCGGACTACGATGGGAATGGCTACGTGGATATCTACGTGTGCCGCTATCATGCTGACAAAAAGGACGGGGCTCAACTGGCGGTGCCGGTGCCGTATTTCAATGCGCAGAATGGGGGAGCCAACTACCTCGTTCGCAATCTGGGACCATCGAAAAACGGGGGCTGGCTGGACTTTGATGATGCGACGCAGGAGGCCGGCCTCGACGCCAACAACCGCCGCTTCAGCTTCGCCGCGGTATGGGATGACCTCGATGGGGATGGCGACCCTGACTTGACGGTCGCCAATGATTTCGGCCGCAAGGTCTGCTACCTCAATGACCTGATCCCCTCCGGGAAAACCCGCTTCCGGGAGGTGGCGGAAACCGTGGGCCTGGTCGATGGCGGGTTCGGCATGTCAGTGGCGACGGGGGACTTTGACCGCGATGGGAAACGGGACCTCTACTTTGGCAATATGTTTTCCGCAGCGGGCAGCCGGATCACGCGGCAGCCAAAATTCCGCCCGGGGGACAGCGAAGCGGTGGTGACGGAATTCCAACACATGGCACGGGGGAATACCCTTTACCTGGGCCGCGGGGATGCGGAAAAACCAACCTTCAACAATGTCAGCGAACCCTCCGGCACGGCCATGGGCCGGTGGAGCTGGGGCGCGGTGCCGGCCGATATCAATCACGACGGATGGGAAGACCTCCTCGTGGCCAATGGTTACGTGACCGGGCGGGACCCGGGTGATTTATGAAGCGTAGTCTGGCGGCAGGTCGTGTCGTCTTCACCACTGGATCCCACGAAGATCGCTGAAGCCAACGATCGCCAGAGTCCGTACCGCAAATCCATCCTGGGCGTGGATGACCTGCTGGACCGCGGCTTTTCGCTGAGCGGGCATGAGCGGAATGTGTGTTTCCTGAATACGGCAGGCGCCGGCGGCGGACGGTTCGCCACGGTGAGCGCGGCGTCGGGTTTTGACTTCGATGACGATGCCCGGGCCATCGTCCCGGTGGATTGGGACGGCGATGGCGACCTCGACACCTGGACCAGCAACCGCACGGCGCCCATGCTCCGGTTCCTCAAGAATACGCACAGTGAATCCGGCGCGGCGCAGGACTGGGTGCAGGTCCGGCTGGAAGCCACCCGGGGGGCCCGCGATGGCATCGGCGCCCGCGTCAGGGTGGTCCTGGCCAATGGCACGGAAATCGTCCGCGTGCTGAAGGCCGGCGAAGGATTTCTCAGCCAGTCCAGCAAGTGGCTGCACTTCGGCCTCGGGCCGGAGGCGGCCATCCGTAACGTCTTGGTCCGCTGGCCGGGGAGAAGTGAGGAAACGTTTACCGGAGTGAGTCCGGGCGGGCATTTTGTGCTGAAGGAAGGGGTCTCCAGGGCACAGGCCCAGCCACGGCGCACGGCACCGGCCTTGGCCGCCGGACCGGCCCCGACGCCGGAGCCGGCCGTGCCGGTAACCGCTTAAGCCGGCTCCCGGGTTGCCGCGCCCCGGCTGCCCGCGCTGGGATTTGATGGAAAACCCCTGACGGTGGGCGGGAAATCGGGGCAACTCACGCTGGTCAACCTCTGGGCCACGTGGTGTCTGCCGTGTCTCGGGGAATTGAAGGACCTCGCGGCCCACCACGATGAGCTGAAAAAGGCCGGGCTCCGCGTCGTGGCGCTGTCGGTGGATGGCCTGACGGAAGGTGGCGCCGCGGGAGATCCGGCCGCACTGGCGACAAAACTGAAACTGCCCTTCGAATGCGGCCGGGCCACTCCGTCCCTCGCCCGTCGGGTGGAAAAACTCCGCTCCACCGGATGGGGGATCAAATGGCCGCTGCCGGTGCCGGCGAGTCTGCTGCTGGATGGAGAAGGCCGCCTGATCGCCCTGTATTATGGTCCGGTGCGCGCGGAGCGGTTGCTGGCTGATTTGCCCCGCGTGGCGCTGGCCCCGGAGGCCTTTCACGATGCCGCGATGCCCTTCCCCGGCCCCTGGATCGAACGCCCCAACCGGCCGATCCCGCTGGCCCTCGCCCTCGACCTCATGGACGAGGGGGATCTGGATGGGGCCCGGGAATTTGTCAGCCGGGTCCAGCCGGAACTGGCGAAACATCCCGACTTTGCCACCCTCATGACCTGGATAGGCGATGGTCTGATAGCCCGGGGAGAAGCCAAAGTCGCGCTGGAGGCCTTTGCCACCGGGCTGGAAGCCAATGCCAACAGCCTGCCCCTGCTTAACAATCTGGCCTGGCAACTGGCGTCGCATCCTGACGAAGAATTCCGCGATGGAGCCCAGGCGGTCCGCTGGGCGGAAAAAGCCGCCGGATTGACCCAAAACGCCGACATCTCGGTCCTCGACACATTGGCCGCAGCCTATGCCCAGGCCGGGCGGTTCCCCGAAGCGGTCGCCACCGCGGAGACGGCGCTGACTTTGGCCAAAACTGCCCGGAATCAAGCCTTGGCTGATGGCATTCTCAAAGGGTTATCCTTTTATCGGAAAGGGCTGGCCTACGGCCGGTAAGGGGATTTCCTCTCCCTCCAGAATCGGTTGTTTCAGGTGATTTTAATAATTTCCTTCCCAAAAACCGGGCTTTCGGCTACGACTGGGGATTCCAACCTTCAATTTGTTCTGGTCCTATGAAAGCCATTTCTCCTTGCCGCAAAAATTCCCTTTAGCGGATCTTCGCAGTTGCCGCCGTGTTCTGTGGTCTCACCCCGGTCGAGGCGGCCCCGGTCCCGGTCAACAACGCCAGCTTTGAAACGGCCAACTACAGCGGCGCGAATAGTTGGACCAACGATCTCACTGACAACAACCCCGCGACCACCATCGAATGGCAGGGCCGGGACGGCAATGCCGACGGAGACGCCTTCATTGAACGGATCGGGGGCTTTTTCTCGCAGGGAGTGGCCCACGTCGGCATGGCAGTGGGTTACTTCATTTATCAGGATACCGAAGTCGCCTGGCTGCCCAATACCCGCTACACCCTCACTGTCGGGGTCGGCATGCGGAATGCGGGATTCAGCACTGCCACCAATCTGACGGCCATCGGCTTGACCAACATCATACCAGTGGGTGCGACGGCTACGGAAGTCCTCGCCAACGATCCGTTTCTCGCGGGAGCGAACGCCACCAAAAACGTGTCCACACAGACGCTGAGCAGCTTTGCGGATCTGTCCCTTACCTTTGAAACCGGGGCCACCGCCCCCACGGGAACGATCTTTGTCTTCTTAGGAGATCAGTCCGGGACAGGCCGGTCCCATTTTGATAATGTGAGGCTGGATGCGGTCTCCGCCCTGGATCCCGATGCAGACGGCCTGCCCAGTGACTGGGAGACCGCCAACGGTCTGAATCCCAATAGCGGGTCGGGGGTCAACGGAGCCGCCGGAGACCCGGATAGCGACGGTTCCCCCAATTCGCAGGAATTTGCCCGGATCACCAATCCGCAGAATGCCGATACCGACGGTGATGGAGGCAAGGACGGAGCGGAAACCAAGACTGGAATATATGTGTCTTTGACGGATCTGGGAACCGATCCTCTGGTGGCGGATTCGGATGGCGACACCCTGCCCGACGGCAGTGAGCCTTTGCCCAACCCGCATGTGACCGATCCGAACAAAGCGGACACGGATGGCGATCAGTTCGAGGACCAGGCCGAGATAACGGCCGGAACCAACCCTGCGGTCGGCGGGCAAGCCAGTTTCCCTACCGCCGCAGGCGACCTCATCCTGGGTCTCAACTTTGTGGGAGGACGGGTGGATGGTACCCTGGGCGGGACGGTCACCGCTGCGGCAGGCGTGGTCCCGCAGACAAACTGGAACAACCTGGTGGACCTCTCGGGCAAAGGAGCAGCGCTCGTGAATGGTGCCGGCACCGGGGTCATCATGCGGGCGGAATGAACAGTGGACGACACTTATACCGTGATCACCGGTGGACCGCCGGCCGATGCCAACGCCGCGCTGATGCAAGGGATGCTGAGAACCCGCAAAGGGGTGCCCACCCAGATCACCGTGCGCAATATTTCCGCGCCCACCTATGACGTTTACGTTTATGCCGACGGTGATGATACAGACCGGGTGGCGGACTACACCGTCAATGGCCAGACCTTCTCGGGGATCCTCGACAACGCGAACTGGCCGGTCCGATACCGGCGGCGGGATCTTCCAACTGGCCGCGGGCAATGGTGCCGCGGGCAACTACCTGATCTTCCGCAATGTGACGGGGCCGACCTTGACCCTGACGGTGGTGAATACTACGGCCGGCGAAGACTTCGGCGGGCCGGTGAACGGCATTCAAATCGTGCGGGCCACAGGTGACACCGATAGCGACGGGATGCCGGATATCTGGGAAGATGCCAACGGGCTCAACAAAAATGTCAACGATGCCGCGGCCGACGCCGATGTTGATGGATCGTCGAATCTTCAGGAATTCCAGCGCACCACCAACCCGCAGGACAGCGATTCCGATGATGATGGCCTGAAAGACGGAGTGGAGACCAAGACGGGCATCTATCTGAACGCGACCAATACCGGCACCGATCCACTGAAGGCCGATACGGATGCAGACGGCATGGCCGATGCCGTTGAAACCAACTCGGGCATCTTTGTGGATGCCGCCAATCCCGGCACCGACCCCAACAAGGCGGACACCGACGGGGATGGCTTCGGCGACAGCGAGGAAATCGCGGCCAGCACCAGCCCTGTCAGTGCGGCCAGCAAACCAGCGCTCCCGACCCCGGTTGGTTATTGGTCTTTCGACGATCAGGGCCTGGCCACCACCGCTGACCTCTCACCGGGGGGCAATCCCGGAAACCTCCAGGGCGGGACAGCCTATGTCGCCGGCCACACCGGAGCCGCGGGAGACTTCGCCATCCAGTTCAACGGCGTCGATGCCGCGGTGACGACCGGCATACCGCTCCTGGATAGCCTGGATCAATTCACCATGTCCGGCTGGCTCAACTTCACCGCGGCCCAGGCAGCGCGGACCGGTATCTTCGGTCAGAATGATGTGGTCGAGTTCGCGTTTTCAGCCGCGGCCACGATCGAACTGTGGAACCCGACCGGCGGGGCGATCAACACCCCATCGGCCCCGGCAGGAGGTGGAAGGTGGAAGCACATTGCCGTCACGGCCGACAACACCGGCCGACGGATCTACATCGCGGGCGTGTTGGTCGCTTCCGG
>JAYUWQ010000151.1:0-2182 GCA_043753485.1 bacterium | reverse complement strand
TTGCCGGAGTAGGAAACAGTGATGGATTCCCCGGTCACTGCCGCGCCATTCTGAAACTGCTCTCCAGTCCCTGATACTCCCGCCCTCATGCTCCCCACCGACATCACCGTCATCGGCGCTGCGCTTTATTTTCTGCCGGTCATCACGCGGGTGCCGCTTAAGTTCGGGACGGAGACCCTGACGGAAGTCACCTGCGCGCGGGCGCGGCTGCGGGTGCGGCGGCGGGACGGGCGGGAGGCGGAGGGCTGGGGCGAGACGCCGCTCAGCGTGCAGTGGGTCTGGCCTTCGGCGTTGCCTTATGCGAAGCGTCAGGACGCTTTGCAGGATTTTTGTGTCAGACTGGCGAAGGCCTGGCCAGCTTGCGGGGTATCCGGGCATGCCCTGGAGTGCGGGCAGGATTTCATCACCCATACTCTGCGGGAAGAGTGGACCGCTTGGAATGCCGGCCGTCCGGCGGCAGAGGCCTTGCCCTGGCTGGCGGCCCTGGTTTGTGCCTCGGTTTTTGACCTGGCGGTTCACGATGCCTACGGCCGGGTGAACGAAGTGCCGGTTTACGAAACCTACCGCTCCCCGTGGATGAGCCGGGATCTGGCGGATTTTCTAACGCCGGCCGGGGACCGTGCAGGCACGCTGTCCTTCGCCGGGAAATACCCGTCGGATTTCCTGCGTCCGCAGCGCCGGGAGCAACTCATGGCTTGGCATCTGGTGGGTGGGCTGGATGCCATTGATGCCGCCGACTTGACGGGCGGAGAGCCGGACGATGGCCACCCGGTGCTCCTCGCCGACTGGATCCGGCGCGATGGTTTGCAGGCGCTCAAGATCAAGCTGCGGGGGAATGATGCCGCATGGGATTATGAGCGGATGGTCAGGGTGGGCCGCAGTGCCCTCGCTCATGATGTGCTTTGGCTCACCGCTGACTTCAACTGCACCGTCACGGACCCCGCCTACGTCACCGAAATCCTCGACCGCCTCTGCGATGATGAACCCCGCATTTTCGCCCTGCTGTTATACGTGGAGCAGCCTTTCCCCTATGAATTGGAAGCGCATCCCATTCCGGTACAGGCCGTGAGTGCCCGCCGCCCGCTTTTTCTCGATGAAAGCGCCCACGACTGGCAGCACGTCCGGCTGGGCCGCTCCCTTGGCTGGACCGGGGTGGCTTTGAAAACCTGCAAGACCCAGACCGGAGCCCTGCTCAGCCTGTGCTGGGCCCAGGCCCACGGCATGACGCTGATGGTGCAGGACCTAACCAATCCGATGCTCGCCCAGATCCCTCATTGCCTGCTGGCGGCGCACGCCCCGACGATTGCCGGTGTGGAGACCAACAGCATGCAGTTTTACCCCGCGGCCTCCGCGGCCGAAGCGGTAGTCCACCCCGGACTTTACCAGCGCCGCCATGGCCGGGTGGACCTGCAAACCATCCGCGGTCCAGGCTTTGGCATGAGGGTGGAGGAAATTGGGCGGGTGCTGCCCGATCCCGTGCAAGTCTAACGGGTAGCGCCGGGCGGGAATCAGACCGGGCCTTCCGCAGAGGATTTGACCTCGACGGCGGCGCTCATTTTGGCCAAGGCCAGCGCCTTCTTGGCTTCGTATTCCTCGTCGGTCAGGAGATCACGGCTTTTGAGTTGATTCAGGTGTTCGATGCTTTCGCCCGCTTCCTGGGCCGCTTTGGCCACATCGCTGGACTGGAAGGATTTCACAAACTCGCGGCCTTTGGCGAGGGCTTCCTGGTAGAGATCCCGGGCACGGTCGATCGGCAGATTGAAAAAAGTGCCCTGGGAGCGGAAGTGACGGATCGCCACCTGACACACGGCATAGGTCGAAGCTCCGGAAAGCGCGGACATGCTCACTCCGCCGAGCATGGTGCCGATGCCGGGGATGGCTTTGACCAGACTGGCGCCGGTGCGGGCCACGGTGCTGCCGGTCAGGCTGGTGACGAAACGTTTCCCCTGATCCGCTGCGAAGTCCACCTGGTAGAGTTTGGCCAGCTGCTGCAGGGCATCCATCTGGATGGCGGTGACCGCCGCGATGTCAGCGAGCGGCACCGGAATCAGTCCGGCACCGAGGGACCAGAGGACGTGGCGGTTTACAATCGCCGCCGCCTGGGCTTCGCGGGGATCCTGCTCTGACGGGCTGTCCACGGGCACGAGGACCAGCTCCTGCGGCGGAGGGGAGGAAGGGTCAG
>JAYUWQ010000150.1:0-2186 GCA_043753485.1 bacterium | reverse complement strand
GTCGGACCGCCTCGCCGCCGATCCCCGGGCTTCGGTGGGGGAGATCGGGCTGGATGCCTGGGTGGAAGGCCACGACCTCGCTGACCAGACGACCCTGTTCATGCGCCAGTGGCAAGTGGCCCGGGAATACCAGCGGCCCGTCACCGTGCATTGTGTCAGGGCCTGGGAACCCTTGCGGCAGGCGCTGCGGCGGATGCCTCCCTATCTGCCCGGTTTCCTGATCCACGCCTACAACGGCCCGCCGGAGTGGATCCCCTGGTTCGTGGAAAAAGGCGCGTATTTCTCCTTCTCGCCCTACTTCCTGCTGGAGCGGAAACGCCCCCAGCGCGATGCCTTCCGCCTCATGCCCCCGGAGCGCATCCTCATCGAAACCGACGCCCCGGAACTGAGCCCCCCGCCGGAGCACAACCCCCACCCCCTGACGGATCTCCAGGACGGCCGCCCGCTCAACCACCCCGCCAATCTGCTGGTGGCGCTGCACTCCCTCGCCGGAACTCTCGGCCGGGAAGCCAGCGGTGTGGCCACCCTGACCACCCAGAATTGGGAGCGCCTGTTCGGTCCCTCCGGGGAGGATTGACGGCAGGAGCAGGCGGGGTATTCCGCAGCCCACTCTGGCCGGTGACCCGATGGTCCCCCGCTGTGGGCCGGATGCGGTTAGCCCGGCGGATCGGAGGGGGTGCCCGGACCTGCCGGGTCCTTACTTCTTCTTAAAGAGGATCGTGGCTCCGATCATGCCCGCTGCCAATACCGTGCAGCCCAGCACGAAATCCATGCCCAGCGTCCGCAAGGTCTCCTGGGTCCGGTCGCCTAAATCATACACCACAATGTCCGCGGCCCGGGTGACGGAAACAGAGGCCAGCACCAGGGCGACGGCCAGAAGGGATCGTTTGGATGGATAGTTCATGAGGATGTTTGGGTGGAAGGGTAACGGTCAGCGGGCGGAACCTTCCGGTGCCGGGGTTGGATCCGTTGGGGGCAGGGCCGCTGGACTTCCGGTCGGGGGAGTGTCTGGTTCAGCCTCGGAAAGATCCTGGGTGGCACTGTCAAAGGAGGAACACTCACCGGTCGGATCCTTGGCGTAGATCTGCCTGCTCCATTTACTGAGATCCACCGGTCCAAAGTCCCAGTCTCCCCGGAGGAGGTAACCGCGGTCATTCGGGAACTTTGTCGCGATGTTATAATAGATGCGGCCCTTCAGATACTCCCTGAGATCCGGGCTGAGGTTGAGGTGATTGTCCTGCAGGTTGACCGCCGCAACTTTGTTCTCCTCCAACCCGGCCTGAAATTGACCACGACGCCACCCCCACATGAAACCTGCGGCAAATCCGATCCCAAGCAGCAGGAGACCCGCCGCTATCCGGAGGTCCCTGTCCATCAGTGTCTGGTTCGCCATAGGATTACGCCACGCGGGCTGGTGGGGGCTGAGCAGGGTCAGGCATGTCTGGAGAGGTGGGTTTCATTCCAAGCGGGCGATCTCTGTCGCTGACGGGATTCATAGCCAATTCAACCATGAGAAACAACCCGCAAATCCCCAGAGCCCGCAGAATCTGCCGGGAGATGCTTCCCCCGCGCCCGTCCCCCGCCCGGAGTTCCGTCCCTGGCCTGCCTGACATGAACTGGAACGCTCCATCCCTGTCCGCCCCGCCGGTCCCGCCGTGTGCAAAACACGTCAGGCCCGGCTCCGGGGGAGCATGGCCCCACGCTACGGAAAACCAGTCAGGAGATGCCTCTCCCACCCAAAACCCCTGCCGGGACCGGCCACCGGAATGCCCATGGTGCCGGCAACGGGCCGTCTTGCGCGGGAAACCATCCCCGACGGGACCCGGGAGACAGCCCCGGAGCGTCCTGACAGAAGAGAAGGGGCCAGAAGCTTTTCCCAGTGAAGGCAAGGCCGTCCGCCGGAACTGTCCCGCGCCCTCAGGGAAGGCCGTCCGCGAATCGTTCAACAACCGTTATCATCGGGGCTGCGCCCGATGATAACCATGGTCATTAGGCCGCGTTGGGTTCATTGGAATAGTCGGCAAACCGGGCTGCGCGTCCCATCGGGACGCAGCAGCCAGAAGCCTTTGTAGTCTGCGTTCACCCTCGGCACTTTGGCGGTGGGTTCGTTGCAGTAGAGCTGCCAGTAAACGGCATACGGGCAACCGAAACGCTTGGCCTCCGCCAGCAACGCGGTGGTGCGCTCA
>JAYUWQ010000149.1:0-2188 GCA_043753485.1 bacterium | reverse complement strand
CTGACGGCACGGTGTGGATGGAAACCATGGTCAATGGTCCCGGCAAACTGAATGCTTCCGCGGTCACGATCACCCTGCCGGATCACGACAACCGACTGACTGATTTTGGATGGATTCCCTATTCTGGTCCCCAGCGGGTGCTGGTGTCGCTGCCCGCCAACACCCTGCCCGGCAATACCAGTTTCACGCCCACCGCGCCCATTGATTCCTGGACGGGGTCCCCGGTCCTGACATGGACCACCGGCGGCGATGTCCCATGGCAATCGACCTCCGGACAAAATCCCGGCAGCGTCCGCAGTGGTGTTGTCTGGCCCGGGGAAGTCTCATGGATCGAAGCCGCCGTGACCGGGCCGGGCGTCCTGTTCTGGGATTCCACCAAAACCGGCACCAACGTTTTTTCCTATTTCACCTGTGATGGCATCGCCATGCCGGCCGGCGTGACCCGGGGTTGGTTGCACCTCGGAAACGGCGCACACCGCGTCCGGTGGGAGATGGCCAATCCGCGCAATGGCTTCGCTAATGCGACTGGCGTGTTCCTCCTCAAAAATGTGGCCTTTACGCCCCAGCCGGAGCAATCCGTGGCTTCGGTGCTGGGGGCCGGGGCCCTGAATTTCGCGGAATTCCCTCCCGTCAGCCCATCGCCCAACCTCACCGCCCCCCTGCCATGGCCCTCACCCACCGGCTGGCAAATCGTGGAGGATCCAGGCTTGCCGGGGCCAGCCGTGCGGGGCGACTTCCAATCGGGCAGCCTGACCACTTTTTTCCCGTCCCCCGGCCAGCGCACCACCCAGTTGAAAATGGAAGGGGCCACCTATCCGGGCGCGGCGGTTTCCAGTTCAAGCCCCGCGGCCGCCGCTCCCTTTCCGTGGCTGCCATGGACCTCCCCGTCCAACACTCTGCCCCAGGGCGATGGCTTTCAGACCTTCGCTGCCCAGTCCGTCTTTGTGCCGGACGCTCCCGTTAGTGTGGGGGAGGCCCTCGACCAGCCGGACCTGACCTGGACCACCGGAAGCTATCCGCCGGGCCTGTGGCAGCCGCTGAAGACAGCATCTTCCCTGTTCCCGGACCAGGACGCGCTCCACCTCGTGCGGGCGGCCATGGGAGATCTGGCATGGGTGGAAACCACTGTCACCGGTCCCCTGCGCGTGACCACCAACTTCGATGGAATCGGCCCGCTTTCCGCCACCGGGATCCGGATCTTCGTGGACGGCGTGCTGGTGGTGCCTGACACCTTGTTTCCGACCGAATCCATCCAGGTCAACGTCCCCGCCGGGCAGCACCAGTTACGTTGGGAAATTGATCCCCTCCAACCCCTTCCCGCTCCCAGCGGCATCGCCCTTCGCAGCATCACCACCTCTGCCACCACCAGTCCTGACGTGCCCGCGCTGCTGGATGCGCCGGGCCTGGAATGGGCCAGCACCGGCTCTGGCGCGATGACAGCTCTGACCACCGGCACCCACGACGGCGTGGATGCCCTTGGCCTGGGAGCGAACCGCCTCGTGGCCGGTTTGAATGGCCCCGGCGTCCTGACCTTCTGGATGAAGGCGGGCAATCTCTCCAGCGGACTCAGCCTGGACTCGGTCGCCGTCCCTGTCACCTCGGGCAACCCCGCCACCTGGTTTCAATACACCCTGCCCATTCCCCAGGGCCGCCATACCGTCACCATCGCGGGCAATAGCACTACCGCGCTGGATGAATTCCTGTTCCAGCCCTTGCCAGTCCTGTCCGCAGCTGCCGCCCTCGACGCCCCGGCGGGCGTGACCATGTCCATCCCGGATCCTGACAAAACCGGAGCCGCGGCCTGGCCCGGCTTCAGTGATGATGCCATGGATTCCTTCCTCCTCATGCCCGGCTTGGAGCGCCGCCTTGCGCTTCAGGTCCCTCCCTTAAGCAGCATCACCCTGCGGGTGCGCGCCGCGTTTGGCACCGGCACCTTCGGCTTCCAGGATCTGGCCTCCGCCGGCACCACCACTACTTGGACCACCCGCACCTTTTCCACCCAAAACGAGGGCGGTCTCAGCACCATCTATCTGCGTGCTGGGACGGTGCCCGTGCTCCTGGACAAACTCTCCGTCAATAACGCCCTTCCCGGCAGCCAATATTTCCCTTGGGCCGCGAACGCCGGTCTCAGCTCCAGCCAACAGGCCACCACCGCCGATCCGGACGGGGATGGCCTCACCAACTTCGC
>JAYUWQ010000148.1:0-15016 GCA_043753485.1 bacterium | reverse complement strand
ATTTCCCCGCCCTTGTCCCTGACTTCCCTCCGCCTCCGCGACTTCCGCTGCTTCCCCACGCTCTCCTGCGCCCTGGGCGGCGGCATCACGCTCTTCACTGGCGACAACGCCCAGGGGAAAACCTCCATCCTCGAAGCGGTCTGCGTCCTGCTGCGCCTCCAGTCGCCCCGCACCAGCACCGGCAAGGAACTGGCTCGCTTTGGGACCGATGGCTTCGGCGTCGCCGGCACCTTTGATGGCCAAGAGCTTACCCACACCACGCGGGGTGCGGAAAAAAAACTCCTCATCGACGGCGAACCCGCCCGCCGCACGGCCGACTATCTGGCCGCCAGCGGCCTGGTGGTCTGGATGGGCAATGGGGACCTCGAACTCGTCTCCGGCACCGGCGAACCCCGCCGCCGGTACCTCGACTTCCTCGGCAGCCAGCTTTTCCCGGAATACCGCGCCGCGCTCAAGGCCTACGAAAAAGCCCTCCGCCAACGCAATTTCCTCCTCAAACGCGACGCCTCCCCCTCCTGGCAGGAAATCGATGCCTACACCGCCGTCCTCGTCCCCCACGGCGAATCCCTGCTCCGCCTCCGCGCCTCCCTGCTCGAAAAACTCACCCCGCACGCCGCCGCCGCCCACGCCGCCATCCGCGCCGCCGACCCCAGCTCCGCCACCCCGGAAGTCCTTTCCCTGACATGGCAGCCTGGTGGCGATTCCAACCATCTCAGCACCCAGCTCCTCGAACGCCGCGCCGAGGAAGCCCGCCGCCGCCTCACCCTCTGCGGTCCGCACCGCGATGACTTCCTGCCCGCCCTTGATGGCCTCCCCGCCGGCACCTTCGCCTCTGAAGGCCAGCAGCGCACCATCGCCCTGGCCCTGAAACTCGCCCAGGCCACCCTGCTGCACGAAGCCCGCCAGCAATCCCCCATTCTCCTGCTCGACGACATCTTCGGCGAACTCGACCCCCACCGCCGCAACGCCCTGCTCTCGGCCCTTCCCGCCGGTTCCCAAAAGCTCATTACCACCACCCACCTCGGCTGGCTCGACACCCAACCCCTCCACGCCCAGCGCTACCAAGTGGAACGCGGCACCGTCCGGCCCTTGTGATTGACCATGGCCTTACCCACCCCGCCTGCCCTCAAGGCTTCCGTTCCACCGCCTGCTTCCGGCTGGCTTCCGACAGTTTTTCCAAAGGCACCCGGTAGGGTTTTCCATTCATCTTCAGCACCACCACCCCGCCTTCCACGGCCACAAACACCGCCGTGATCACTTTTCCGTCAGCGCTGGTCCACTGTTCCGGCGCTGGCGCCTCCGGTTTGTCAGGAATTTTCTTCGGAGTCAGTCCCGAGGGCTTGGTGGTGGATTTTTTCTCCAGGCCCGCCCCCTCCGCGATCCAATCACGCATCAGCTTGAGTTCCTTGGGCGAAAGTCCGTCGCCATCGGGCGGCATCCGGCGTTTGTCCCCCGGAGGAAGCGTCAGCAACTCCATCAGCGGACTTTCGCCGGGACGGCCCGGATCAATCATTCCCGAGGGCCGGATGTCACCCGCGAGGACCTTCAGGTCATCAAAGACATAGCCATTTTTCTTCTTTCCGCTGGCCTCACTGTGGCACTCATAACAGTGCTTTTTGAAGATGGGTGCGATGTCACGCTTGAAGTCCACCGCGTGCAACCCAAGCGGGAACCCGATCCATAACCCAAAAAATGCAGCCCTCAGCATAGCGGTCCAATAGAAACCCGGAACTCCATCCGGCAAGTCCCGTGGCGTAGGGAAATCCATGACCGAACCCCTCCCTGATGCCTTGACCGGACCGTCCGCACCCGTCCCCGGAAGTCCAACGGCCCCGGCACGCTGCCCAAAATGCCCCACCATGCTGAAAAGCCCCGCGCTCTTGACCCGTGGAAGCAAAGACGGCACTGTATGATTCCTTTTTGCGCAATTTCCCCCCATCATGAAGTTTCTTTCCCTCCTCTGCCTGGCCGTCCTCGCCTTTAGCCAGACCGCCTGCCAACGGAAAAAGCCCGGCCAGACCGCGGCCACCCCGCCGCCCAGTTCCCGGCCCGGCCTGAAAAACCAAGGCGTCAATATGCCCGTGGGCAGCTTCCCGCCCGGCACCCAACTCAGCTACAGCCGCGTCGCCAACATCACCGGCCCCTTCATTGCCATCACCTTCGATGACGGCCCGCACGCTTCCAACACTCCGCGCCTGCTCGATATGCTGTCTTCGCGCGGCATCAAGGCCACCTTCTTCTGTGTCGGCACCAATGTCGCCCGCTACCCCAACATCATGCGCCGCATCGTCGCCGACGGCCATGATGTGGAGAACCACACGTGGAATCACCCCAAACTGTCCAGCCTCGGCGACAGCGGGGTTCGCAGTGAACTCGACCGCGCCAATGCCGGCATCATGAGTGTAGTCGGAATCGCTCCCCGCATGTACCGCCCGCCCTATGGCGCCATCACCGCGCGCCAAAAACAATTCATCATGAGTGAATACGGCTACCCCACCATCCTCTGGTCGGTCGATCCTGAAGACTGGAAGCGCCCCGGCCCCGCCGTCATCACCAACCGCATCCTCTCCCAGACCAAACCCGGCGCCATCATTCTCGTGCATGATATCCACGCCCCCAGCATCGACGCCATGCCCGCCACCCTCGATGGCCTGCTCGCCCGCGGCTACCGCTTCGTCACCTGCAGCCAACTCACCGCCATGGGTGCCGGCCGCGCCCCCGGCCCTCATTTCGCGGCCACCCAGGCCACCATGGCTCCGGTGAATCTTTTCACCCCGGGCAGCTTCTAGCTTCCCTCAAAAGGTGTCAGAGTTCAGAACCCAAAGCCCAGTCCCCCGGAGCCGAGCCCTTCCATCCTGATGACTCCCTCGCTGCCAGATCTGCAATTCATCGCCGCCCGCGCTTCCCTGCTTGATGTCGCGGCCTTCCTGGACCGCGTCCAGCGCCATGGCCAGCAGGACGATTACCGCCTCGCGGCCCTCCGCGAAGCCATTCCCCTCCTCCTCTCGGAAGACCCCCACCGCGTCCGCCGCATCCTGGAATCCCTCAGCGATTCCACCCTCGAACCGATCCCCGCCGCCACCATCCAAGGGGCTTTCGGCGCCCCCAGGAAACAACCATAGCTCACGCCGCAAGAAGCAGCAGCCCCCGCTGAAAACTGCCAACTGAAAACTGAAAACTTCCCCCGCATGCGCTACATCGAACCCCACGGGCACATGGTCAGCCGAACCACCGACGACTATCAGGCCATGGTCATGGCCGGATGTGCCGCCGTTTGCGAGCCCGCCTTCTGGGCCGGTTATGACCGGAAAAACGCCCACGGCTTCTACGACTACTTTTTGCAGCTCACCGAATACGAGCCCCGCCGCGCCAAAAAATACCACCTCCCGCACTACACCTGGCTCTGCATCAACCCCAAGGAATCCGAGGACACCAAACTCGCCGACGACGTCATCGCGCTGATCCCGGATCTCCTCTCCAAATCCAATGTTCTCGGCATTGGTGAAATCGGCCTCAACAAAAACAGCCGGAACGAACTCCTCATCCTCGAAAAACACCTGCAGCTCGCCGCCGATCACGATCAACTCGTGCTCGTCCACACGCCGCACCTGGAGGATAAGCTCAAAGGCACCCGCCTCATTCTCGACGCCATCCAGAATTTCAGCACCCTCCGCCCGGAACGCGTTATCATCGACCACGTCGAAGAACACACCGCGCCGTTGGTGCTCGACTGCGGCTTCTGGGCCGGGATCACTCTCTACCCCGAGAGCAAAGCCACCCCGCATCGCGCCATCGACATGCTGGAACTCTACGGACACGAGCACATCTGGCTGAACAGCGCCTGCGACTGGGGCCACAGCGATCCGTTGGCCGTCCCCCGCACCGCCCTCGAAATGCGCCGCCGCGGTTACGATGCCGCCTTCATCGACCAGATTCTCTACCAAAATCCCCTTCAATACCTCAGCCAGAATCCGAGATTCAAAGTCTGAGGATGAAGATCCCATGAAGGATGGCTTTGTCTGATCAGGCAGGGCGATGAAGCGAAAACAGGCCGCCCCGGCCGACGTATCGCAAACAACCCCCATGTTGTTTCCCCGATTCCCTTTTAGTCTTCTTCTCGCCGTGGCCGGTCTGCCGGTCGCCTCAGGGCCGTTGTGGGCCGGTGACTTCACCCCGGAGCAACTTCACACGTTTGAGAGCAAAGTCCGTCCCTTGCTCGCCGAGCATTGTTATTCCTGCCACGGGCCGCAGAAGCAAAACAACGGCCTGCGGCTCGACTCCCGTGCGGCCATTCTGCGGGGGAGCGATTACGGGATCGTCGCGGAAGCGGGCAAGCCAGCGGAAAGCAAATTGCTCAAAGCCATCCAGCATGCCGAAGGCGTGGAGGCAATGCCCAAAAAGGCGGACAAACTGCCCCCGGAGGCCATTGCGGTCCTGACGGATTGGGTGCAGCAGGGCCTGCCCTGGCCCGAGGAAGCCGCCCCCGCCGCCGCGGTGGAAAACTGGCGGCAGCACTGGGCTTTTCAGCCGGTAGTGATGCCTCCCGTTCCAGTCGTGAAAGCCGCCGACCGGGTGCGGCAACCGCTGGATGCCCACGTGCTTGCCGGGCTGGAAAAAGCAGGCCTGACCCTTTCGCCGGATACCGACCGCGCCACCCTCGCCCGGCGGGCCTGGCTCGACCTGACCGGACTGCCGCCCACCTTCGAGCAAGTGCAGGCCTTTGTCAGCGATCCGTCACCGGATGCCTGGCCGCGGTTGGTGGACGGCCTGCTGGGATCCCCCAATTTTGGCGAACGCTGGGCCCGCCGCTGGATGGATATCGCCCGTTATGCCGACACCAAAGGCTATGTCTTCCAGGAGGAACGCCGCTACGCCTACGCCTACACCTACCGCGATTGGCTGGTCTCCGCCTTCAACAACGACCTGCCCTACGACCGCTTCCTCATCCTGCAATTGGCGGCCGACCGGGTGACCGATTGGGAAAAGCAGCCTCAGGACCTCGCCGCCATGGGGTTCCTGACCCTCGGCCGGCGCTTTCTGAATTCCGAGCCTGACATCATTGACGACCGGCTCGACGTCGTCTTCCGCGGCACCCAGGGCCTGACGGTCAGCTGCGCCCGGTGCCACGATCACAAATTCGATCCCATCCCCACTGCCGACTACTATTCGCTTTATGGCATTTTCGCCAGCAGCACCGAGCCCAACGACAAACCGCTCATCGGCCAACCCGACGACTCCCCGGAATACCGCGCCTACCAAGCTGAGCTGGCGAAGAAGGAGGAAGCCGTGGCCGCCTTCCGCCGCCTGCATCCCCCGGAACCCAGGAAGCCCCTGCCGTATCTTGATCTCCTGACGCCCTACCAGGAAAAACCGCCTTTCAACCGCAAGCACCGCAACCAGCTGCGCGACCTCGTGAAGGAGGTGGAAAAATTCAAAGCCACCAACCCCGCCGCTCCGCCGCGCGCCATGGTGATGGTGGACAAACCCCAGCCGGTGGAACCCGTCATTTTCCTGCGGGGCAATCAGGGACGCCGCGGCCCGCAGGTGCCCCGCCGCTTTCTCAAGGCCCTCACCCCCGGCGCGGAACGCCCCGCTTATTCCCAAGGCAGCGGCCGCCTGGAAATGGCCCAATCCATCGCCTCCCCCCAGAATCCGCTGACCGCCCGCGTGTGGGTGAACCGCGTGTGGACCTATTTGACCGGCACGCCGCTGGTGGACACGCCGTCGGATTTCGGAGTGCGTACCGCCCGCCCGGACCATCCGGAACTGCTCGATCAGTTGGCCGCGCAATTCATGGCCGAAGGCTGGTCCACCAAAAAACTGATCCGCTCCATTCTCCTGTCTTCCACCTGGCAGCAGACCAGCCTGACCTATCCGGAAGCCGCCGCAAAGGACCCGGAAAACCGCCTCTACTGGCGGCAAAACCGCCGCCGCCTCGACTTTGAGGCCCTGCGCGATTCCCTGCTCGCCGTCAGTGGCAATCTGGACCGCACCCCCGGTGGGCGCGGCCAGGAAATGGTCACCGGGGCTGGAACCTCCCGCCGCACCCTCTACGGCCTGGTGGACCGGCAGAATCTGCCCGGACTCTTCCGCACCTTCGACTTCGCCAGCCCGGATGCCACCGCGCCCAAACGCTTTGAGACCACCGTCCCGCAGCAGGCTCTTTACATGATGAACAGTCCGTTCGTCACCGCCCAGGCCGAACGCCTCGCCGGAGGAAAACCCACCGCCGACGGCCCGGAAACGATCCGCCACCTCTACCGCACGGTGCTGGCCCGAGACCCCGCGCCTGACGAAATCGAACTCGGTCTGGCCTGCCTCCAGGACCTCACTGTCCAACCCCGCCAGACCGGCACCGCCTGGCAGAATGGCTGGGGCGATTTCGATCCCGCCACCCTCACCACCACCTTCACTCCCTTCCCGCACTATCAGGAAAACCGCTGGTCCCCCTCCGCCACCGTGCCGGACCCCGCGCTCGGTTATGTGAACCTCACCCGAGAAGGGGGCCACCCCGGCAGCACCGCCGCCCAATCCGCCATCCGCCGCTGGGTCGCTCCTGGCGATGCCCAGGTGGAACTCAGTGGCACTGTCACCCTCCCTTCCGACCAAAGCACCGGGATCACTGCCTTCATCGTCCACTCCCGCCTCGGCCTGCTGGGCACTTGGCCCGTCCCGCCCGCCGGGAAGGTTGACGCCACCATCCCCGGCCTTGATCTCAAAGCCGGGGACATCCTCGATTTCATCCTCGATTGTCAGGGCAGCCCCAACTCCGACAGCTTCTCGTGGTCGCCGGTCATCCGCGACATTTCCAGCAACCTTGTCCTGGCCGACGCGGTCAAAGACTTCGGCGGTCCTGGCGCCTCCGCCCTCGCGGCCTACGCCCAGGTGCTGTTGTGCTCGAATGAGTTTTTGTATTTGGATTAATCTGCTTGCGCCCCCGGAGGTCCTGTATTTCCGGCCTTCAGCCGGATAATTTCCTCCCGGAGCCTCTGGTTCCCGGCACCAATTCGCTCACTTTGAACCCCTTTGCGTCCCGATTGTCCCATTCCCGATCATGAAATTCATCCTTCCCGCCCTCGCCCTCGCTTCGTTTTGTCTTCATGCCATCGCGGACACTCCCCCGCCCGCCCGCCCGAAATTGAACCCGGCCCCCACCTCGCCGGAACTGCTGCCGGATGGCCGGGTCACCTTCCGTTGCCGGGCGCCGCAGGCCCAGGAGGTGAAGGTGTCAGGGCAATTCGGCCCGGAACTGAAACTGGAGAAAGGAGAAGGCGGGTTCTGGACCGGCACCACCGGGCCGGTGGCCGCCGGGGTCTTTGAATACAGCTTCAAGGTCGATGGCATGAACATCATCGATCACCTGAATCCCATGATCAAACCGCAGCGGGCGCCGGGCAGCAGCATTCTTCACATTCCGGCCAATCCGCCGGCGCCATGGGATCTGCAGGACATCCCGCACGGCACGGTTTCCCAACTGGACTATCAATCCAAAGCCCTCAACAAATGGCGGCGTCTGGTGGTTTACACGCCTCCCGGCTACCGGGCAGACGGCCCCGCCCTGCCGGTGCTATATTTGAGCCATGGCTTCAGCGACAATGACCAATCGTGGACCGTCCATGGAAAAGCCCACTGGATCCTGGACAGCCTGATCGCGGAAAAAAAAGCCAAGCCCATGCTGGTGGTGATGCCCGACGCCCATGCCCTGCCACCCGGCGCCGGCTGGAAGGATGATTACGCCGGTGACAACACCAGGGCATTTTGTCAGGAACTCACCACCGATGTCATTCCGCTGATTGAAAAATCCTATCATGTGAATCCCGATCCCGCCGCCCGCGCCTTCGCCGGTCTGAGCATGGGCGGCCACCATGCCCTGACGGTCGCCCTCACCCTGAATGAGCGGTTCTCCCAAATTGGAGCCTTCAGCTCGGCAGTGCCCGGAGAAAACCTCGTCGGAGCCGCCCTGGCGGATCCTGCAGGAGTCAATTCGCGCCTGAAACTGCTCTGGATCGCCTGCGGCAAGGAAGACTTCCTCTTCAACGCCAACAATGCCTTTGATACCCTGCTCAAGGAAAAAGGCTTGAACCACGAATACGCCGTGACCGAAGGAAACCATTCCTGGCCCGTCTGGCGGAATTACCTCGTGAGCTTCGTGCCCCGGCTGTTCCCCTGAGCCGGAAGGCCACCGGCCGGCCGCGCCTTCAAAATGGCCGGGCCTGCCGGCGGGAGTGACTGCGACAAGGGAAACCCTCTTGATTGCACCGGGGCCGTGTGGTCCGCTGTTCCTCCACCGCCTTGTTTGCCATGAGTGAAAAATTTGCCGCCTACGCCCATCCCGATGCCCTTGTCAGCACGGACTGGCTTGATAAAAATCTCGATACCCCCGGTTTCCGGATCGTCGAGAGCAATGAAGACCTCCTCCTTTACGATACCGGCCACATCCCCGGGGCGGTGCACATCGACTGGCGGCGCGACCTGAATGACCAGCTGGTGCGCGATTATATCGGGCCGGAAGCTTTCGCCGCCATGTGCGGCCGTTATGGCATCACCCCGGAAACCACCGTGATCTTCTACGGCGACAAATCCAACTGGTGGTCCTGCTACGCCATGTGGGTCTTCCATCTGTTCGGCCACACGAATTGCAAAATCCTGGATGGAGGCCGCGCCAAATGGGTGGCGGAGGCCCGCCCGCTCACCCGGGAGATTCCGGAACCGGCCCCGGTTTCCTATCCCGTCCCGCCCCGCCGGCTGGATGACGAAATCCGCGCCTTTTACGCCGACACCCTCGCCCACATGAAAGCCGGCCTCCCGATGGTGGATGTGCGCAGCCCCGGTGAATTCAGCGGCGAAGTCACCCACATGCCCGAATATCCGCAGGAAGGCGTGCTCCGCGGAGGCCACATCCCGGGCGCCAAAAGCATGCCCTGGGCCAAGGCCGCCAATCCTGACGGCACTTTCAAATCCGCCGCCGAACTCCGTGGGCTCTATGCCGAAACCCTCGGCCTGAAGCAGGACGACGACATCGTGGCCTACTGCCGCATCGGCGAACGTTCCAGCCACACCTGGTTCGTGCTCAAATATCTCCTGGGCTACCAAAAAGTCCGCAACTACGACGGCTCGTGGACCGAATGGGGCAACATGGTCCGTTCCCCGATCGAACGCAGCTAGGGAATTGTTTTCCACGGGCATTGCTCCGCTTTCAGGAATGCCCGTGCCCCTGCTGCCCTCCCCTCGTTTCCGCCCTCCAGTCCTGACTTCCTCCTTCCATGTATCCGCCGCCTCTCCAGGATCTGATCGACCTCTTTGCCGGCCTGCCCGAAACCGAGCGGCGGGAAATGCTGATCAACATGGCGGACACTGCACCGCTCTACGCTCCGGCGGAGGGGGAGACCTTCGATCTGGAAGACATCCGGAAGGATGAGGAGTGCACCGACACCGTGGGCGTGTTCCTCACCGCCGCGCCCGATGGCACCATCAGCTACAAGATCTCGCTGGGGCCGCAGGTGCAGACGCTCACCCGGGCCATGACCTCGATTCTTTGTCAGGGCCTTAATGGCAGCACCGCCGCGGGTATCCTTGAAGTCCCGGCCGACTTCGTCACCAAAATTGTGGGCACGGAGCTGGTCCGCGTCCGCAGCCAGACCGTGTATTACGTCCTGACGCGCATGAAATCCGCCGCCAAGGTTCACCTCAACCGGCTGCGCGCCGGCACGGCCACGCCGGAATCCTGACCTTGTGGCCTGAACCAGCGTCCCGTTCCGGACTGCGCTACTGGAGCCGGATGCCCGCGGAGGCCATCCCTTTGCGGAAGTCTTTTTGCATCGCCAGGGCATCCCTTCCCCGGACGAGGAATTGCTCGCGGTGGGCCTCATCCTGGTCATTGCGGACCTTGCTCCTCGCCGCAAAATAATCAATCAGGCCCTTCCCGGTGCCATCCCCGTCCTGGTGGCAGAAGTAATAAAACAGCAGCATGGCCGAGTAATAATTGATGCCGGCATTGTCGTTTTTCAGGGCATTCGCCCAGGTCTGGTCATCCATCTTCATCAGCTTTTCCAAAGGAACCGTCTCCACCCCCGAATTGGCCAGGTGGCGGTATTCGGTCATATTTTTCCCGTGGCCCCGGAGCGTCAACCTTCCCTTGGTGTAGCGCCCGGCGGTGACGTATTCCGCCGCCCCTTCCACCACCCACACCGGCAACCGTCCCAGCCAGTCATTCATCACCTGGTGGGTGACTTCATGAATCAGCGTCGTGTTGCCATCCCCACCCTCCAGGATCCAGCGTTCCCCGATCTTTTTAACCCCCAGAAACGGCAGGGGAACCATCACCTCCCTTGTCCTCGACGTGTACATGCCCGCCGATCCCTCTATCCCGCCCGCCGCAAAATAAGCCGCTTTGGTCTCGTAGAGCCGGACCTTGAGAAACCCGTTGGGCAGCTTCGGATCCAGCCGCAACGGCAGCGCCACCACCGCTTCGAAGGTCGTCTCGAACAACCGGCTGAATTCCCTCACAATTTCCCCGCTCAGTTTCTCCGTGGAAATGAACTCGAAGTGATCGCTGCGGTAGATGAACTCGCTTTTCGTCTTGTTCTCACTCACCACCGTGAAGGCCGGCTTGTCCTTCAGCGCCACCAATTCCGGCCAGCCGTGGGCATCCCGTTTCACCGTGGAGTTCTGCCCGATTGGGAACCCGGCGTCGTCCGTCAGGATTTCAGCATCGGCTTCCTCTTTTCCGGCGGGCGGTTTGGCAGGTCCGGCCGGCTTAGCCGGAGCAGGACCCGGTTTCACCCACTGTTTGACAAACTCCTGATCTCCCGCCGACAGCCGGGCAAAGGGCACCCGCGCCGGAGCGGTCTGGCCGGGAATTTTCAACACCGCCTCTCCGTTCAGCACATCCACCAATTCAGCCTGGATGACCTTGCCGTCGGCGCTGGTCCACATCCGGGACTCGGCTTGCAGCATGGATCCGGAGAAACCGGCCGCGAGAACCATGGAAGCGAGCGCAAAAGAAAGGGTAGGCTTCATAACGCCGCGAAGATTGCAGCTAGCCTTCTCTTGTCAATCGGGCGCCGCAGCCGCCTTCACTTCGCCCCTGGCGGGTCGCCCGGTTTGTCAGATATTTCAGGGCGCAGGAACATCCGGTTCTCCTTGTAACTGATCACAGTATCCAGTTCCCGGAGGAAATCCGCTCCGAAAATGGCATCGAATTCCCCCTGCCCTTCCAAGGTCCCGGCATCCTTGAACAGGTCCGCACTGAGCACCTCCCGGTTTTCGATCACCGCCTCGCCGAGCTTCATCACCGGGACTTTGGTCCGGGCGGCCGGGGCTTCCCCGCCGATGCCGTAAATCTTGTCTGTCAGCGGACCAACCTCAAGTCCCGCCTTCCGGGCGAACTCCAGGTGCACCACACATCCATGCGCGCCGGTATCGATGAGAAACCGGGTCTTCACCTCCTTGATCGTCCCGTCCACCAGAATCTGATTGCCAGACAAACGGTAATCGAAGGACTGGTAATTTCTCAGTTCCAGCAATTCCTTCACCGTCAGGCTGCGGAACTCGGGCCGCTTGGCGAGGTCATCCCGGAGTTTGCTCCATTGCTCCACCAGGTGACGGTCGGTATCCGAGAGCCTGGCATATTCCAAGGGAGCGATGCGGCCATCCTGAAACCGGAACATGGCCTGCAATTCCGCCTCTTTTTTGTCCGCCAGCGCCGCCGTGAAGGATTTGCCGTCGGCCAGAGTCCAGCGGCGGAACTCCTCCTTCGCCCCTCCGGCCTCGCTTTTGGGCTGGGCGGGTTTGTTGATATTGTCAGGCTTGAGGAACATGCGGCCTTCCCGATAACTGATCACGGCATCCAGTTCCCTCAGGAAATCCGCCCCGAAAATGACGTCATGGGTTTTTTTCCACTCGCCGTTCCGGAACAGATCGGTCGCCAGCATTCTGCGTTTTTCGATCACCGCATCGCCCAGCTTGATGCTGGGGACCACGGTCACTGCCGCCATCGCGATTCCCCCCACCCCCCGGATTTTTTGATCAAACGGCCCCATCTCCAAGGCCACCGCTTCCGCGGAACCGGAATGAATCAGGGAGGTATCGGCTCCGGTGTCCACCATGAAGCGCATCGCCTTGCCGTTCACCTGGCCTTCCACGTAGATGTGGTTGCCCTCGATATCGAACTCAAACGACTGGTATCCCCGCAGCTCCAGCAGTTCCTTCACGGTGAGCTTGGCAAACTCCGCATTGTTCAGCAGGTCGTCTTTGAATTTCGTCCACTTCCGGATGAAGTTCTGATCCGGGTCCGCCAGTTCCCGGAGAGTGCGGGTCACCTTTTTGCCATCCTGCAGTTTGAGCGTGACCGAGGTCGTGGTCTTTTCCACCACCACCGCGTAGAAGGCCTTGCCGTCACGGGTGCTGAAGCGTCGGTAGACCGACGCCTCCTGGGCAGGGACTGGAATCAGGGAACCCACCGTGAAGACGGTGGTCATCAGCAGGACGGAAAGCATGCTTGATTTCATAACATTCAGGAAGGCGCCCCACCGGAAGTCCGCCGTCAAAGCGCTGCGGAGGAAACTAATGGACAATCCTCCGGGCGCACCGCTTATTTCCACCATTATGATGAATCGGCCGCCCCTGTCCCACCGGAAGCTCCTCTTCACCGGAGCTGCCTTGTTCGCGCTTCTCGACACTCTCCCGGCGCTCGAACCCCGCCTTTGGATCAGCCTCGACGGCCGCACCATCGATGCCGAATTGATCAAAACAGAAGGTGAAATAGTGGAACTGAAGGACAAGGAGGGCCGGGTCCTCAAGGTTCCCAAAAGCTCCCTCAGTTTCGGTGATCTGGACTACATCGCGGAATATGGCCCGGAAGAAAAAAAGGCCAGCCTCGGCAGCAAGCCGGCCGGCAAAGCCAAAGTCCCCAACCCGGCGAAAGAAATGAAGTTCAGTCCCAAGTCTGTCAGGAAGGACGCCGGGGAAATCAAGCTGGGAACGTTATCGTTCCAAGTCACCGAAACGCCGCGCTTCAAGATTCTCACCTCCAAGGGAGTCGATCCCATGGACACGGCCGAACTCGCCGAGCGGCTCTGGCATGATATGGCCTTCTTCCACGCCACTTTCGCCGGGAAATTCAAGGACCGGCGCATGGCCATTATTCTGGCCGAACCGGAGAAGGATTTCACAGACCTCGGCGCTTGGTATGTGGAAATCCTCAACGCGGCCGGCAATACGGAACCCGCCGCCGACCTCAAGTCCCGCTGGCCTAATACCAGCTCCAGTGCCATCAGCCTGCCCGCGGATCTGGCCCAGCAAAACGGCATCCTGACCGAAGCCTCTGTCATCCGCAGCGCCGGCCGGGGCGCCAAACCCAGCCCCCTGGTGGACAGCGCCAAAGGAGTCTGGGCGCCTTTCCGCACCCATACCCTGGCCGGCCATTTCCTTGCCCTTCAGGCCGGCGGCACTTCCAGCTTCGCCAAGGAGGGCATCTTTGCCATTTTCACCGGACACGCCTACCACAAGGAAATCGACCTCACCGGCCAAACCGTCACCGGCATCCTTCACCAGGAGACCGGGAAAAAAACCTCCGTCGCCGGAGGGTATGATAACGGGAAAAATTGGCCGGGCGAACTCAAGCGCCGTATCCGCAAAGGTGAGCTCAAACCGAGCCTCACCACTCTGTTTGCCAGCTCCTCCAACGACGCCCAGCCCGACGATCTGGCCATGGCTTACAGCTTCTCCCGCTTTCTCCAAAGCACACCGGAGCGGCACACGGCCTACAGCAAACTGATGGAACGCATCAGCACCTCCCGGCAGGTTCCGGACCTGGACAGCATCGCCAGGATTTATGGCCTTGACGATGGCGCCGCCCTGGAAAAGGCCTGGCTGGCATGGGTGGACAGCAACGACTTCCGCTAGGACAGCTTCCCCTCACGTCAAATCCTCCGCCGGATAAGTCCAGATCTCGCTGAGGGTCGGATGGTAGAACGGAATACGGGCAAACTCCGCCACGGTACAGCGGAAATGCATCGCCACGCAGACTTCGTGAATCAGCTCCACCGCCTCCGGACCGACCACGGAGGCGCCCAGGATTTCGCCCGTTTCCGTATCTGCGATCATTTTCACAAACCCCTCGACCGCGCCCATCACCATGGATTTGCCATGGTCATTGAAAGGATAGGCCGCCGCCTTCCAGAGCCGTCCGGAAGCCACTGCTTCCGCCTCATTCATCCCCACGGCCGCCGCCTGCGGTTCCGTGAACACCCCGAACAATTTCAGCCGGTAATCCATCTCCTCCAGCCCGCCTTCCCCGCGCAGAATCCGGGCGGCATTCCGGGAAGCCATTTCTCCCTGCTGGACCGCCACATGCACCACCTCGGCCTCGCCACAGACATCCCCGGCCGCGAAAATATGCGGGGCGCTGGTCTGCATGGTTTTCGACACCCTCACATGTCCTTGCGGGGCCAGTTCGACCCCCGCGGTCTCCAAGGCCATCCCGTTCACCGCCGCCCGCCGCCCCAGCGCCAACAGCACTTCGGCCGCTTCCGTCGTGTGCTCTGTGCCGTCCTTGGTGAACACGACGCGCTTCCCCGTCCCGGTGCGCTCCACCCGCACCAGACGGGTCCCGGTGTGCACCGTCATGCGTTTTCCAAAACTTTCCTGCACCACGTCCGCGACATCGGGGTCCATCCCCCTCAGCAGATGTTTCCCGCGCTGGATCACCGTCACCGTGCGCCCGATCCCTTCCAGATAGTGCGCCATCTCCAAGGCGATCGCCCCGCCCCCCAGCACGATAAACGAAGCCGGCACCTCCTCCGCATCCAGAGCCGTATCACTGGTCCACACGTCCGACTCCCGCAGCCCCGGCACCCCCGGCCAGGCAATCTCCGATCCGGTGGCCAACAACACGCTTTTCGCCCGCACCGTCAGGTTTTCCCCGCCTTCCCGCAGCGTCACCGCCAACTCGTGAGGCCCGGCAAATACCGCCTTTCCGCGCAGCAGGGCAAACCGCCCATCCGCCAATTGCCCC
>JAYUWQ010000147.1:0-5381 GCA_043753485.1 bacterium | reverse complement strand
TTCTCAGGAGATGAACCGCTTCGAGCGCTATCTTACCATCTGGGTGGGCCTGTGTATTCTCGGCGGCATTGCCCTCGGTAAAGCCGCCCCCGGGTTTGCCAGGACTCTGGATGGCTGGTCCATCAATGTGAATGGCGCGCCGGTGGTCTCCATCCCGATCGCCATCTGCCTCTTCTTCATGATGTATCCTATCATGGTGAAGATTGATTTCGCCAGTGTGCTCAGAGCCGGCCGGAGCACCCGGCCGGTGCTGCTGACGCTTTTTGTCAACTGGGCCGTCAAACCTTTCACCATGTATGCCATCGCGCTGTTCTTCCTGGGCACCCTGCTGCGCGGGGTGATTGGCGCGGACGCGATGGATCTGGTGAAAATGCCCTTTGGGCTCGATCTGCCGGTCGGCGCGGAGCAGGGCGCGGGCACGGTGGTCCTCCACGATGGCGTCAAGATGCTCCAGATCCCGCTCTGGCGCAGTTATCTAGCCGGCTGCATCCTGCTGGGCGTCGCGCCGTGCACCGCCATGGTCCTTGTCTGGGGTTACCTCGCCCGGGGAAATGATGGACTCACGCTGGTCATGGTCGCCATCAACTCCCTGACCATGCTGGTGCTCTACGGGGTGCTGGGCGGATTCCTGCTGGGAGTGGGCCGGCTCCCGGTGCCGTGGCAGTCGCTGGTGCTGTCCATTGCCATCTATGTCGCCCTGCCCCTCGTGACCGGTTTTCTGTCCCGCCGCTGGATTATCGTCGCCAAAGGCGAGACATGGTTCAAGGACCGATTCCTCCACGACCTCTCTCCCGTGCCCATTGCCGCCCTCCTCCTGACCCTGGTGCTGCTCTTTTCCTTCAAAGGCGAAGTCATTGCCTCCCAACCACTAACCATCGTCTGGATCGCCATCCCGCTCTTTCTCCAGACCATCTTGATTTTTGCCCTCGGTTATGGCCTCGCCCGGCTCCTCAAGCTCCCTTACGATGAAGCTGCGCCCGCCGCCCTGATCGGTGCCTCCAATCACTTTGAAGTCGCCATCGCCACCGCGGTCATGCTCTTCGGCCTCTCTTCCGGCGCGGCCCTCGCCACCGTCGTGGGCGTGCTGATCGAAGTCCCGGTCATGCTGGTGCTGGTCGGTTTCTGCAAAAAAACCGAACACTGGTTTTCCGGTTCCCGGCAGTGAGTTCATGCCAGGGTCCATCCGGCGTGAATTGTCAGGCCCTCAGATCCGGGTCAACCTGGACTGGTTTCACGGGACGGCCCGGCCGCGGGGGCCCCAGGATTTCCAGAGATCCAGCGATGCCGCCAGCGGGAGCATGCGGCGGGCTCCGCAGATGACGGAGCCGATGGGGTCGGGGACAACCCGGGTATCGATGGCGCTTTGTTCGGCGACCGCTTCGCGCA
Organism: bacterium; assembly: GCA_043753485.1. Taxonomy (GTDB): domain Bacteria; phylum Verrucomicrobiota; class Verrucomicrobiia; order Verrucomicrobiales; family V1-33; genus CAIZWU01. Next base: position 3,995 of record JAYUWQ010000147.1, on the reverse strand, counting down.
TACCGGGAAGCAGGGCCCCGCCACCGGTCAGGAAGATGCCGTCTTCGATCACTTCGGCCCCGATGGAGGCCGGCAGCGTCCGCAGCAGGGTCTGGACCGGTGCCAGCATCCGGTCGATCACCGGACGGAGTTCCTCATGCAGATCGGCGACCCGCAGGCGGGTCTGGACAAGGGCGCCGCCGGCCAGTCCCTGACAGGTTTCCAGCCCTTCCCGGCGCAGGCCCAGGGTACGGAGAAGACGCTCGGCCTCACCGGGCGGAAGATCGATGCCTATGGTCAATTTAGCAAAAGACTGGACCACCTGGCGCAGATCGCTGCAGCCGACCCGTTCGGCGAGGGAGGCGACGATTTGCCCGTCCCGGATCACCGCGCAATCCGTGACGCCGTCCCCAAAGTCGACGAGAAACTTGGCGTATTTGCTGCCAATGTCCAATCCGGCTCCCACCGCGGCCGCCAAGGGTTCCGGCACCATGATCACAGACGAGGCTCCAGCCTCGAGAATGCAGGACCGGACCATTTGGCGTTCGAGAACGCTGACATCGCTGGGCGCGCAGGCGAGGACCCGGAGCCGGCCGAGGCGGCCCCGCAGGCGTTTTTGAATCATGGGACGCAGCAACTCGGTGGTGGCCCGGACATTCACGATCACTCCGCGGTTCAGGGCGTGGATATTCTGCGAGACGGAAGGACGCAGGGAGATGCAATCACGGCGCCCCGCCACGCGGGTGGTGGCAGTGCCGAGATCTATTGCAAGGTCAGGAGATCCGAAAACGGGCATCGTCTTTCATTAGGAGAGGACCCGCTGAAGAGCAACCCCTCTGAATGGCAGGCAGGGCAGCTTCCGGACGGGTCCGGAAAGCCCGGGGCCGGCGTGGGGCCGGCAGGCCCAACGGGTTTTAACGAATTGAATCTTGACGAATCGGGATTTGTCGATTTGATAACGGCATGCTCGAAGCTGTTTCCTTCAATCAGGCCCTCGCCGATCCGACCCGCTGGCGGATTGCGATGCTGTTGGCAGACCAGACGTTGTGCGTTTGTGAATTGGAGGATGGCCTGCGGCTGCCGCAGAGCACGCTGTCCAGTCATCTCACGATCATGCGGGCAGCGGGATTGCTGGAGGTGCAGCGGCGGGAGAAGTGGGCATTTTACCGGATGGCGCCGGCCCTGCTGCCGCTCTTCAAGCTTCAGCGCAAACACTTTGCCGGGTCGTTGGCCAGCGATCCGGTCTACGCTGCCGACCACGCCCGGACGGTGGAGCGGGTGGCCCTGCGCGGCCAGTCGGACTGCGGCAGTTCCCGGCGCCGCGCCATCCCGCCCCGGCTGAAAAACAACCGCGATGCCAATTGCTGTTAACATTCCGGGCGCCGCACCTCTGATTTTTCAAACTCCCAACCCGCCGGTTCCCTCAACTCTCCATGTCCTCACGCATTGCCATCAACGGATTTGGCCGCATCGGCCGACTCGCTTTCCGGGCCGCTTGGAACCGGCCGGAGGTGGAAATCGTCCACCTCAATGAAACAGGCGGTGATGCCGCGTGCGCCGCGCATCTGCTGTATTTTGACAGTGTCCATGGCCGCTGGGACCGGGACTGCCGGGCCGATGCCGGGGAGGTGGTGGTGGATGAAAAACGCATCAGTTATTCCTCCCGGAAGAATCCGGCGGAGGTGCCCTGGGGCGACCTTGGCATCGATATCGTGCTGGACGCCACCGGCAAGCACCGCACCCCGGAGACCTTGGCGCCCTATTTCGCGGCCGGGGTGAAAAAAGTGATCGTTGCCGCCCCGGTGAAGGAGCAGGCGGTGAACATTGTGATGGGAGTCAACGAGCAGGAATATGATCCCGCCAGACATCACATCCTGACGGCGGCTTCCTGCACCACCAACTGTCTCGCCCCGGTCGTCAAGGTCATCCATGAGGGACTGGGAATCCGCCATGGGATGATCACCACCATCCACGACATGACGAACACGCAGAGCATCCTCGACACCCCGCACAAGGATCTGCGCCGGGCCCGTGCATCAGGCCTCTCGCTCATTCCCACCTCGACCGGATCGGCCACTGCCATCGGCATGATTTTTCCCGAACTCCGCGGCCGGCTGGATGGAGTGGCGGTGCGGGTGCCGCTGCTGAATGCTTCCCTGACGGATTGTACCTTTGAAGTGTCACGCCCCACCACGGTGGAGGAAGTGAACGCGCTGCTCAAAGCCGCCGCCGGGGGACCCCTCCGCGGCATCCTTGGTTATGAAACCCGCCCCCTGGTTTCGGTGGATTACCTGAATGACCCGCGCAGCTCCATCGTGGATGCCCTCTCCACCATGGTCACCGCCGGCACTCAGGTGAAAATCCTGGCGTGGTATGACAACGAGTGGGGTTATGCCAACCGGTATGCTGAATTGGCCCGGAAAGTGGCCAGCACCCTGCCTTTCTGACCCATGAGCGCTGCCATGTCCGCTCCGGCGCCGGCCCCGCCGGAAGTGAGGAATTATGCGATTGTCACCCTTGCGTATTGGGCGGACACCCTGGCGGATGGTGCGACCCGGACCCTCGTGCTGTTCTATTTCTATCAGCTCGGATACAACGCGCTGCAGGTCGCGTCACTGTTCCTCTTCTACGAAATCTTCGGCATTCTCACCAACCTCTGCGGGGGTTGGCTGGCCTCCCGTTTTGGATTGAAAAGCACCCTTTTCATGGGGCTGGGGACCCAATTGGCCGCCCTCGCCATGCTGGCCCTGATGCCGCCGGGAGGGCTGACGGTGGTCTGGGTGATGGCCTCCCAGGCGCTCTCGGGGATCGCCAAGGACCTCACCAAAATGAGCAGCAAGAGCGCGGTGAAACTGGTGGCGGGAGACAACGAGGGCCGGCTTTACCGCTGGGTGGCCCTGCTCACGGGGAGCAAGAACGCGCTGAAAGGAGTGGGCTTTTTCCTGGGAGGCCTGCTGCTGTCGTGGATTGGATTTCAACCGGCGGTGTGGACGCTGATGGCCCTTGTGGCCGTGGCACTGCTGGTGGCGGCGGTGATGATGCAGGGCGGACTGGGAACCGTCAACAAGCAGGCGAAATTCCGCCACCTGTTTTCCAATAACCGGGCCGTCAATATGCTGGCGGTGGCGCGGCTGTTTTTGTTCGGAGCCCGGGATGTCTGGTTTGTGGTGGCCATGCCGGTCTTCCTTTCGTCCGTGCTGGGCTGGAAATTCTGGCAGGCCGGCGGATTCATGGCCTTGTGGGTGATTGGTTATGGCATCGTGCAGGCTTCCGCCCCGGCGCTGCTCCGGCGGAAGTCCGCGGAGGAAACCGCCCATCCGGATGGACGCACAGCCACCGGCCTCGCCTTCCTGCTCGCCCTGCTTCCTGCCGCGATCGCGGCCGCACTCTGGTTGAATGTCACTCCCGTGCTGGCGGTTGTGGCCGGGCTGATCCTGTTCGGGATCATCTTTGCCTTGAATTCGGCGGTGCACTCCTATCTGATTCTGGCTTATACGGACCACCGCAAGGTCGCGATGAATGTGGGGATCTATTACATGGCCAATGCCTGCGGGCGCCTGGCGGGGACGATCCTGTCCGGTCTGTTGTACCAGGCCGGCCTGCATTCCGGGGCCACCGGTGGTCTGATCTGGTGCCTCCTCGCTTCCACGGGGTTTGTGCTGGTGGCCGCGCTCCTGTCCCTGGGCCTGCCCGGCCGGGGCCAGGGCCGGACCGCCTCTCCAGCAGGATTGTGATATTTGGAAGAAGGCCTGAACGGCAAAAGTGCCGGGATCGAAAGGGCTTGCCAATGGGACTGTGGTATCGACCTTTCCATTAAATTGGTTTATGCTCCCCCCAACCTATGTCTGCTGAATTCAAAGATTATTATGCCACGCTGGGCGTCCCCCGCGATGCCAGTCAGGACGATATCAAAAAAGCATTCCGCAAACTGGCCCGCCAACACCATCCTGACGTCGCCAAGGACCGGCCGGGATCGGAAGCGAAATTCAAGGCAATCAACGAGGCCAACGAGGTGC
>JAYUWQ010000146.1:0-2191 GCA_043753485.1 bacterium | reverse complement strand
ATTGGCATCAAGGTCCGTTTTTGGGGGAAGCGGGGCATAATTTCCCTCCTCGTCGGCGAGGTCGAGGGGCACCGCGCGGGGCGGTGGGGAGTCCGGTGGGGAGTCCTGGGCGCTGAGCAGCGGGGCGGCCAGCAGGAGGAGGGTTGACGTGAGCAGGGCAGGGAGGCGGGGGATCATATCGGCTTCGGACGGAAAGCGGATCATCCGCATTCAGGTCCAACGCCGGGAGTCATACCACGGCTTCGTGTAATTTAAAGGCCTGATGTGCCACCCGGCATGCTTCCTCGCCCTGTTTTTCATCCACGATCACCGCAATCTTGATCTCGGAGGTGGAAATCATGTCGATATTGATGCCCGCCGCGCCCAGCGCATTGAACATGGTGGCCGCCACGCCGCTGTGGCTGCGCATCCCGATACCGACCGCACTCACCTTGGCGATCCCATCCTTCGGTTCCAGTTCGATGCCCGGGCTGATGTCCGCCAGCACCGGGGCCAGGGCATCGCAGGCCTTCTTCAAATTGCTTTTATGCAGGGTGAACGAAATCCGGGCGAGGCCGTCGCGTCCGGTGTTCTGGATGATCATGTCGATATTGATGTCCGTTTTCCCGATGGTGTCGAAGACGCGCGCGGCATAGCCGGGCTGATCAGGGAGGGACGTAATGGTGATTTTGGCCTGGTCGCGTTCCAGACTGATCCCGCGGATGACAACTGATTCCATGTTCATGGTTTCCTGGGTAACAAGGGTGCCGGGGTTTTGGTTCATGCTGTTCCGCACTTCAAACGGGACCCCGAATTTACTGGCAAATTCCACGCTGCGGCTCTGCATCACCTTGCTGCCGCTGCTGGCCATCTCCAGCATCTCCTCGTAGCTGATGACCGGGATTTTCCGGGCATCCGGCACAATCCGCGGGTCGCAGGTGTAGACGCCGTCCACGTCGGTATAAATCTGACACAGATCCGCCTTGATGGCCGCCGCCATGGCGATGGCGGTCAGGTCGCTGCCGCCGCGGCCCAGGGTAGTGATGCGTCCATCGGCCGCTTCTCCCTGGAAGCCGGCCACGATCACTACATGGCCTTCATCAAGGAGACGGTTGACCCCGTCCGGAGTGATGGTGCTGATGCGCGCCTTGGTGTGGACCCCGTCAGTGACAATGCCGGCCTGGGCTCCAGTGAGGGAAGCCGCCTTGCCGCCGAGGGCATTGATCGCCATCGCGGTCAGGGCGATGGTGGTCTGTTCCCCAGTGGCCAGCAGCACATCCATTTCGCGCTCGGTGGGCTCGTCGGAGACCTCGCGGGCCAGTTTCAATAGCCCATCGGTCACCCCGCTCATGGCGGAAACCACCACCACCACCCGGTTCCCCTCGCGCTGGGTTTCCAGCACCCGTTGGGCTACCCGGCGGATCCGCTCTGGGTTCCCTACTGAGGTGCCGCCGAATTTTTGAACGATAGTGGCCATGTCTGCCTGATAAGATTTTCCCGGTCAATCGGGAGGCGCATCGGACAACCGCCCGCCCGGCGGGGCAAGAGGAAATGCGGGGGCGGGGCCCAGTCCTGTTGGGTCCGGCAGAGCGGGGGCTGCTCCGGAGTCTAGGCACAGCCCGGACATCAAGGTTGCACAAGATGCGTGAAACAAACAAAGTGAGGCACCCACGCCGCCATGCCCACTTCAGAAAAATTCTCCCCAACTGTCCGTCAGGTGGCCGATATTAGTTTGAAGGAGAAACCGCTTTTGGAAAGTGCGGCGGCTCATGAGGTTTTGCGCCAACCTGATACCATCGGGCTCAATCAGGTCGAGTCCCCACGTTTTGTGAAAGCCCTTCTTGCTCGCTCGAAAGCTCCCTCCAAGCGGATGAAAACCGCGCTGGCGCTGCATCGGGAAAGTGTCACGGAGCGCTGATCGAGGCCGCTGATTGTTTCATAGTCAGATACCGCCGTTGTTCTTCGGGAAGTCATTTAATGCCGCCCGCATGAGGTCAAATTCTTCCGGCGATGCTTCGTGGGTTCGATCCTGAAGTCGACGGTGTTCGGCATGCTATGCGGGAGATTGGGATGCCGACTCGCAGATGATGAATCCCTCAAAACCCATCGACGAGTCAATCCACCATCCCAAACAACCCTTCTCTCTTAAAATGCCCTCGTAGCCGGAGATCGTTCGAGGAAATTTACTAACACTTTTCAGTCGATGCCATTC
>JAYUWQ010000145.1:0-2191 GCA_043753485.1 bacterium | reverse complement strand
AGGCGCACCGCCGCGAACGTTCCGATCCCAGACTGGACGCCCGCCTCGAATCCTTTGAACTCGCCTTCCGCATGCAGGCAGAAGCCACCGATGCCTTCGATACCGCCGGCGAACCGCAGCACATCCGCGACCTTTACGGCAGCGGGGTGCATGGCCGGCAAACCCTGATCGCCCGGCGCCTCCTCGAACGGGGCGTGCGCTACGTGCAGCTCTGGCACGGGGCCGGACAGCCATGGGATCACCACGACAACATCGAAGTGAACCACCGCAAGCTCGCCGCGGAAATTGATCAACCCATCGCCGCCCTGCTCAGCGACCTCAAACAGCGTGGCATGCTCGACGACACCCTCGTCATCTGGGGTGGGGAATTCGGCCGCACCCCCACCGTGGAAATGGTGGGCAACACCTCCAAACTGGGCCGCGATCACAATCACTACGGTTTCAGTATCTGGATGGCCGGCGGCGGCATCAAAGGCGGCACCATCCACGGCAGCACCGATGAATTCGGCTTCGCCGCGGTGGAGAACCCGGTCAGCGCCCACGATCTCCACGCCACCATCCTGCATCTGATGGGACTGGATCACGAACGCCTCACCTATCGTTATTCCGGCCGGGACTTCCGTCTCACCGATGTGGAAGGGAATATTGTCAGGCAAATCATTGCCTAGGTTCCCGCAGTCCGGTCAGACACATCCCGAAGTGCCTCAATTGCCGGGACGGTTTCAGGCCCGGATTCCTTGTTGGAATCCGCCTGGCCTGCTCTTCCGCAGGCTTAACCTGCCGCAGGGGACCATCGGGGCTGAGCCCTTTCCTGCGGGCGCGGGGAGGGAGCACCGCGACGGAAAGGCGGCTCACCGGGGGAAAAATCATCGCCGGGACCCATTCCCCAAATGACCCGCAACTGCTGGACGGCCGCAGTCCACAGTTCGTCGGATGTTCCCACCATCTGCCGCCGCTTGGAATGCGCCCGGCGGGCCGTTCCTCCATCCAAGATCTCAATGTCAAAACAGAAGCCTTGGGCGGCCGTGGAATAGGTCACAGTCCGGGCAGTCCTGCCATTCCACCTGAAGGTCCCCTCGCGGGGAGCAACCATCTTGTGCTTGGAAAAGAAGTGGAACATTTGCGCAAGAGACTACAAAAAAGCAGAAGAGTCAATAATTTTCATAAAAACCAGAGGATTATTTCTGACGCCCTGAAACCATGATTCATCTGATAAACGTGCTTGCGGCGATTAATGTTCATTTAATTTTAATTAAATGAAATTCTGGAGAGCCACCGATGTTGCTGTCGCCGGTTTGTTGACCAGGACGCCGTCGATTTGGCTGGTGGGTTTCAGAACCTTTGCCCGGATGATTCCATTTCTCCCGCGAACTACGGGTAAAAAGCTTGGAAGGTTTTTTCCAACATACTTCCGGTTATGGTGCCTAAAAAGGCGCACAACAGGCGGACCCAAGTGGGCAGGATAAAGCTGGTCAACTCCCCAGGCCGCATCATCCACGAATAGCCATTTTGCTTCCGGCGCGCAAAGTGTTCCTGTATCTGGGGCACTCCCCATACCGCGGCTATGGTAGCGAAGAAAAAGAGCAGCGGGGTAGCTTCATCGCGCCCTGGCGGGCGCATAGTCACGTATCCGATGATCATTCCCCCGATGAAGGCAGTTAGCAGGGTAGCCCGCATTTTTTGAACTGGGAGGGATTACGCTTCGGCTACTGGCGGAAATAAATCCGGGCAAGGAGGGCCGGGTCTTACAGGATCGACTCCGCAAAGGTCCTGGAATCAAAGACTTCAAAGTCGGTCTGGGCTTCGCCGGTGCCGATGTAGCGGGCGGGGATGCCGAGCTCCTGCTGGATGCTGACGATGACGCCGCCTTTGCCGCTGCCGTCGAGTTTGGTGACGATGACGCCGGTGAGCTGCCCGGTGGCTTTTTGGAATTCGCGGGCCTGGACGAGAGCGTTGGAGCCGGTGGTGGCATCCACCACCAGCAAGGTTTCGTGCGGGGCGTCCGGGTCCTTCCGGCCGAGGACGCGCTCGATCTTGGAGAGTTCGCCCATCAGGTTTTCCTTGTTATGGAGGCGCCCGGCGGTGTCGCAGATCAGGTATTGGATGCCGCGGCTCTTGGCGGCTTCCCAGGCGTCGTGGCAGACCGCGGCCGGGTCGGCCTTGTATTGGCCTTTGATGATGGGGATTCCGA
>JAYUWQ010000144.1:0-5386 GCA_043753485.1 bacterium | reverse complement strand
CCGCCAGCCGCAGGGTGGCCCCACATTCCTCCCCAAAGGCAGGACGGTGCTCCAATGGACTGGCTGGACTCTGCTTCATCTCCACAATTCCCGCCCTCCGGACGGACCATCTCTTGCCGCAGTCCCCTTCCGCGCACAACACCATTTCCCTGCCACCGGTCTGACACGGCGTTTGGGTCCATCGTCAATCAAGCTCTTGACGGATGAACCGGGATGACGGTGTAACCACGAAGATGGATACTTTTATTGCCCCCACCGACCGGGCCGACCTGTTGCGCACTGCCGTCACGCAGGCGGTGGATTTTTTGCGTGAAGGCGAAGTGGTCGCCCTGCCCAGCGAGACGGTGTATGGCCTCGCTGCCGATGCCCTCAATCCGGCCGCGGTGGCCCGCATTTTCGAAGCCAAGGAGCGCCCCGCCTTTGACCCGCTGATCGTGCATCTGCCGCACCGTAAACGCCTGGCCGACGTCGCCATCGTGCCACCCGAGATTGCCGAAACCGTGGCCGTGCTGATTGAGAAATTCTGGCCCGGCCCGCTCACCCTGGTCCTGCCCAAAGCCGATGCCGTGCCGGATTCGGTCACCGGCGGACTGCCCACCGTGGCGGTGCGCATGAGTTCCCATCCCGTGTTCAAAGCGGTGGTCACCAGCTTCGGCGGCCCCTTGGCCGCCCCCAGCGCCAACCGCTTTGGCCGGATCTCTCCCACCTCCGCCGGAGCGGTGATGAAGGAACTGGGGGGCCGCATCCCGCTCATCGTGGATGGCGGGGCCTGCCCGGAAGGGATCGAATCCACCATTTTGAAAATCATCCCCACGGAAAAAGGAAAACCCATTTTCCGCATTCTGCGGGCCGGGCCGGTCACCAAGGACGACCTGCAGCCCTACGGAAAAATCGAGTGGGCAAATGGGCAGCCTGACAAAAACGGCAATACCCCCCTGCCTGAAGTCCCCGGCCAGTTGCCCCACCATTACGCCCCGCGCACCCCGTTGCGGCTGGTGCAGAATCCGGCGGATTTCCTGCCGGAAGCCGGCAAACGTTACGCCTTGCTCAGTTATCGCGGGGACGATGAGGATGGCTACCTCGGCCTGACCGAATGGGAACACGTCCTCGTCCTCAGCCCCGGCAGCGGCAAACTGCCGGAAGCCGCCCTGCGCCTCTTCCACTGCCTGCGCGCCCTCGACGAACTCGAAGTGGATGAAATCATCGCTGAACCCGTGCCGCTGCGGGATGTCGGCATGGCCATCATGGAACGGCTGCGGCGGGCATCCTATCTTTAATTGACCCTGGCCCCGTCAGCCTTGGCGGGTAGACCTGCCAGTGGGCAGCTCCGTCGGGTTGCACCGTGGCAAATGGACACCGGACAGCCATTTCTGCACGGGCCTTCCCATCAAAAAAAGACCGCACGCCCCGGGGGGAGCGTGCGGTCTTCAAAAAGTAAAACCCAGCGCTTATTTGGCGCGGGGGGCTTCCTTGACGGTCACCGCGTCCTTGCCCACGCGGTTGCGCAGGTAGTTCAGCGCGGCACGGCGGACTTGGCCGCGCTTGGTCACCTCGATCTTGGAAATCAGCGGGCTGTGGATTGGATAGACCCGTTCCACGCCTTCGCCGTAGCTCAGTTTGCGGACGGTAATGGACTGGCTCTTGGAGAGGCCGCTTTTGCCGATGATGATGCCGGCAAAAATCTGGATACGCTCCTTGCCGCCTTCGACGACGCGGTTATGGACCTTGACGGTATCGCCGACATTCATGTCAACGAGGTCGGATTTCATCTGCTCGCGGTGGATCTTCTGGAGGATATTCATGGCGGTGCGGTGCCTTAAGACTAAAAAACCCGCCTTGGTAACAGGCAGGGGGTCCCGGAACGGGAGGCGGCATTTAAGCGACACCCGCCCCCCACGCAACGGAAATCTTCTCTTTTTCCAAGCTGCGCCGGGCAGGTCTGCCCAGCGGGCCAAACGCCCGCAATCGGGAAACCTGCCGTATTTAAATAAATCAGAAACGCAATTTTTCTGTCTGAATGGTCCGGTGGGCGGCAGTTTCAGGCACCATGATGACGCCGACTGAATCTCCCGCCGCCCTGAATTCCTTGGCCGACACCCCGGATGGAGAACTGCTCCGGAGATTTTCCTCCAGGAAAGAGGAGGCTGCGTTTTGCGAACTGGTGCTGCGGCACTCCGGCATGGTCATTTCCACGGCTCTTCGACGAGGCGGATCGTGGGAACTGGCCCAGGAAGCTGCCCAAAACGTATTCACCTCCCTCTCCCGCAAAGCGGCCCGGCTGGCTGGGGTGACTACGATTTCCCCCTGGCTTCACCGTGCGGCGGTGCTGGAAGCCGCCGCCCTGCTCCGCCGCGAAACCCGTTACCGCCTTGCCATGAACCGCAGCCAGCACGATCCCTCACTTGCCATCCCGACGGTTTCGATGCCGTTGGAAACCGTGGATCACTGGGAACCCGTCAGGCCCTTTGTGGACGAGGCACTGAATACACTTTCCACGGCAGACCGCGAAATGCTCCTCCTCCACCATGTGGAAGGCCGGACCTTCCGCGATATTGCCACGCGGCTGGGCCTGACGGCGGAGGCCGCCCAGCGCCGGGGCCACCGGGCGCTGGAAAAACTGGCCAGCCGCCTGCGCCGCCGCGGAGTCGTGGTGCCGGTTTTGGCTCTGGGTGGGATTTTGACTGGTGGATTTACCCAGGACGCCGCCGCCAACTTTTCCTCCCCCTGCAGCGCCACATTGATCGCCCATGGCAAATCACTGGCCGCAGGGACCGGAAATGCGGCAGGTGCCACGCCGTTTTCCCCTGCCTCCTGGATTGCCAAGCCGGCGATGCTGGCCGCCGCAGGAATGATTTCCGCCAGCCTGCCTATCCTCTGGCGTGCCCACGGGGCGGGATGGTTCCCTTCCGGAACACCACCCGGCGCGTCCATTACGGCAGCGTCCCTGCCGGCCGATGCCGGCATGAAAGGTATTTTAACCAACGCCCCCACGACTGCAAATCCCGAGGCACGGCTTGCCTTATTTAAAGAAGCTTTGGACCGCCTGAAACAAACGCCTCCGGACGGAGGTCCCACCAGGCTTGGCCTTCAGTTGAGGAAATTTCTGTTGGCCTTGAATCTGGAGGATTTGCGTCCCGTGGGGGAAATAATGAGGGGGTCCCCGCGCAGTCACCGGGAAATGATGGCGCTGCTGGAAGCCTTCAGCACCCGGCTGGCGGAGCTGGATCCCGCCCTGGCCCTGGAACTGGCCAAGGCTGTAAGCGGAAGACATCCCGACGCCGACTTCAATAACAGTATCGATAAAATGGCTTTGCTGGACGTCCTCACCCGGCAATCCAAACCGGCGTTTCTGAAGGCCGTACAGCAGGACAAGGATTTCGGATTTTATGCCATCAATACCTGGGCCGCCCACGATCCGGCAGGCGTGATGGAATATGTGGGGCACACCCTGGAGGGAAAACTCCAGGAGTCCGGCTACCGGAAATGCCTTGGGGTCTGGATGGACAAAAATCCGGCCGCCGCCTACCGCTGGCTGGACCAACGGGTCGTGGATCAGCCGGAGGCTTTGGAGCAAACCTATTCTTTTATTCTCGAGATGGATAAATACACGTTGACCAATCAAATGGCCGCCCGGGAGGCCGTGGCCCTGGCCATTTCCCTGCGCGATCCGGTGCTCAGAAATCCACTCATCGGAATGGCCTTCACCGCCTATTCGCAGGACAAGCCTGAAGTGCTGGCCGCGTTTGCCCCGCTGCTGCGCCTTGAGGACAATGCCAAACCTCTGAGCGTGCAGCAAGTCGTGCAGGCCTGGCGCCGCAAGGACGAGGCCGGCGCGGTGGCCTGGGTGGAAAACCTGCCCGAAAGCGGACTCAGAACCACCGCCCGGCGTTGCCTCGCTGAACCCCTGCCCCCTGATTTCAGATGAACCGCTCCGGCTTCTTTCGCTTCATAACCGTTATTTTCCTGGGCTTTTCCGCCGGGTGGCTGCTTGGAAGGTGGGGCTTTCCCGACGCCCGACCATCCCTGCCGGCGACAGTTCCCGGCCAGACCGCTGCGCCGGCCCAACCATCCCCCACATGGGAACAATGGTTGGGACAAAACACCCCCTTGGACCCACCGGCGGACGCGGCGGCATTCTGGTCCCTGGCCTCCGGCCTGTCGGGCCAACCCCTGCACCGGCAAAAGCTCCTGCTGGACGAAGCCTGCCTGGCCATGCCATGGGCATCCTTCGTGGAAGTCGTCAAAGACGGCCGTTTTGTTCTATTCACGGCATTCGGATCCGACAATGGGGGAACCGAACCCTGGGGCCATCGGCTGGCCCATGACGGACTGGACCAAGCCCTCCAACTTTCCGGAAAGCTGGCCAGCCACTGGCTCAATACCAGACTGGATCACGCCCTCAGCCGCTTCCTGGCAGAGAACGATCCTGACAAGGGATTCCGCTGGCTGAAGGGCCGGCAGGATGCTGGCAGTGCCATCGCCCATTTTCTAGGTGAAGTGGCTTCGCGGGACTTACCCAAGGTCACCCGGCTTTGGCATCAGCTCGAAGCACAAAAACCGGCGGACGGCATGGCACGGGAACTGACCGAGGGGAAAAATGGCTTTGCCGCAGTCCGGATCCTGCATGCCTTGAGCGCCAAGGACTGGAAGACCTCTCTAACCTGGGCGGACAAAAACCTGACCGGCTCCATGCGTGAAAAGAATATCTCCGACATATTTCAACATATCGGCCGGAAGGGTGCGGATGAGGTCCTGGCGACCGCAGGGGAAATCAGTGATCCCGCCGTCCGTTCCATCGCCCTCAGCCGGGCCCTCGCCAACAGATACTCCACCTCCGACGAACTGATGGTCAAAGCTCTCGACCTGCCCGCCTCTTCTCTCGACGCCAAGGGCTGGGAACATCTGGGAAAGGAAAGCGCCCGGCATGAACTGCGGAAAAAAGATGCCGGAGCGGCCGCCGGAAAGCTGCGGACGTTTGCCAGTCTGGTGCCGGAGGAAAGCCGCGCGGGTTACCTGCAATCTGCCGCACTCATGGGCTTATGGAATGACCCCGCCCTGGCAGGGCAGCTTTCCGAATTTCTGAGCGGGGAAAGCACCCGGAGCCTCGCCGAGAAATGGGCGGAGAAGGATCCCACGGCTGCCTCCACCTGGCTGGCTCAAATGCCGGAATCGGAAAAACGGCAGGCCGCCATCGCCGGATTCTGCCGCGGCCTGGCACCGGTCGATCCACCTGCCGCAGCCGAATGGGCCCTGAGCCTGAGGGATGAACCCACCAGAACGAATGTTCTTCAGGATGCGCTGGGTGCCTGGCAGCAAACCGACCCCCGGGCGGCAACGGCGTGGGCCTTGGAAAAAGGCGTGAAAACAAACCCGCCCTGAACCAGGA
>JAYUWQ010000143.1:0-2193 GCA_043753485.1 bacterium | reverse complement strand
CGGCCCCCTCGACGCGGCGCCACAGTTCCTGATACAACTGGAGCCGCCCGCTGTCGGCGCGTGATAACATATGGTCACCCGGAGTGGCGAGGAGGACTTCGCCTGCGGAGGGAGCGGACGGGAAAACGGCGGGGATGAGGCGGGGCAGATTCTGGCAGGTCCAGCCGGTCATGACAATCACGGCGACCACCGGTGTCCAGCGCGGCAGCGGGCGGGTGAGCATGAGAATGACCAGCGCGACCCCGACTCCCAGCAGGGCTCCGCGGGTTTGCGTGAGGAAAACGGCCGCAATCAGAATCGCCAGGGCAGTGGCAAGCAGCGTGCGTTGACGTGGCGATTCCGTCTGGGTGAAACCCGCCGCCGCGGCCACGCCGGCAAAGGCCCAGAGCATGCCGCTGTTCACTGCATACAGGCCGTGGAATCCGTAGGGGATCACGTTTTCCAGCCGGTCGGCCGGCAGGTTATGGCCCCGCACCAAATAGTAGACGGGAAAGCTGATCACCGCCGTCAGGACGCCAATCCCGATGACTCCCTGCAACATCCATTCCAGCCGTGAGGGGCGGCGGGCGAGACGCCAGACGCCCAGTAAAAAGAGCACGAGGCTGAGACCATTCAGGACCGCGAGGGTGGGGGCTTCCCAGCCAGCGGGCATGCCATAGAAAACGCTGCTCCACATCCAGCCCAGAAAAACCATCGCCAGCAGCGGCACGGCCCGGCCGCGACGGCTGGGCAAATGGAACAGCTCGCCTCCTTTGATCAGGGCCACCAAGGTCCACAACAACACCCATGCCTGGGGAATCCAGTGCAACGGCATGACAAACAACACCATCGGCAGGGTCAGCACCCCGAAGCCAAAGGGATCCCACTTGGCAAATTGCAATCCTTCCGCCCACCACGACGGTCGGCGCAGGATCCGGGCAGAGGAATCAGGCATATTCGCGAACCAAAAGAGGATTTCCGGAAAAGTTCAATCGGTTTGACAAAAACCGTGACAGGGGCGCGGAACCCGCTGGGGCCAGGGCAAAGCGCGGCCCCGCTGACCTGCGGAATCCTCTGCCCAAGCCGGCCAAGACATAAATCAACTTGCATCAAGCAAGCCTTCGCCTTCCCCTGTGGCATGACGAGTTCTGACCGGGGAGCCTTGGATAACCTGAAGATTGACCGCAGGGTCCGGCCCGGGCGTTCCTTTCCGTGGGCTGCGGTGGTCATCCTCCTCGCGCTCGCGGGGGCTGCCTTCTGGTGGTGGCGCCGGCCGGCCGGGACGGAGGTGAAAACAGTCGTCGCCCGTGCCCAGGTGGCTCCGGCTGCCGGCGAAAACCAAACGCTGCTCAATGCCTCGGGGTATGTGACGGCCCGCCGGGCGGCCACGGTCTCCGCCAAAGTCACGGGCAAGGTCACCGAAGTCCTCGTGGAGGAAGGCATGAAAGTCACTGCGGGCCAGATTGTGGCCCGGATTGACGACTCCAATGCCCAAGCCGGGCTGCATCTCGCCGAGGCACGTTTGGAAGCGGCCCGCCGCACCCTGGAGGAAACCCAGCCCACCCTGACTTTTGCGGAATTGGAGTTGGTCCGCTTTGTCAAACTCCGCACCAGCAATGCCGCCAGCCTGTCCGACCTCGCCCGCGCCGAATCGGAAGTTGCTGTGCTGAAAGCCCGGCAGGTCCGTCAGGCCGCCGACATCGCGGTGGCGGAGCGCTCCGTTGATGAATGGAAACAGCAGGTCGATGACACCATCATCCGCGCCCCCTTCGCGGGAGTGGTCACCACCAAGGATGCCCAGCCCGGCGAGATCATTTCACCCATGTCGTCCGGCGGCTTCACCCGCACCGGCATCTGCACCGTGGTGGACATGAGTTCTCTCGAAATCGAGGTCGATGTCAACGAAAGCTACCTTATCCGCGTCCAGTCCGGCCAGCCCGCCGAAGCCATGCTCGATGCCTACGCCGACTGGCGCATCCCCTGCAAAGTCATTGCTATCATTCCCACCGCCGACCGCCAAAAAGCTACGGTCAAGGTCCGCGTCGGTTTTGATGCCCTGGACCCGCGCATCCTGCCGGAAATGGGGGTGAAGGTCGCTTTCCAAAGCAGCGCGGCGCCCGCCTTGGAGTCCACGCGGACCACCAGGGCGGCACCCCTCATCACGGTGCCGGAAACCGCGGTCACCGATCCGGGTGGCCGCAGTATTGTCTGGGT
>JAYUWQ010000142.1:0-2194 GCA_043753485.1 bacterium | reverse complement strand
ACCAGGCAAACTGATCAACTCACCGGTCGGTTATTTTCTGCGCAAAGGCGGCCATGATGTGACTCTCGAGGATTGGCGGGCCATGATTTCTTTTGTGGAAAAGCAGCTGGGGGTGTCCTCCCCGCCGGTCTCTGCTCTGGCGCGCTATTCCCGGCGCACCGCCCTGCTTCCCTCCGGCCAGAAGGCGGCATGGGAAGCTTGGTTCACCCGCAGCGATGCCCAGCGCCGCCGCCACGATGAGCAGCTCGCCGCCGAGGTCAAAGCCGCGGGTCTGACGGCTCCGGCCCCGGCACCCGCCGGTGCGACGTTTGAAATGGATCCTGACAAGTTGCCGCTGAACTCTGACGCCGCTCCCGGCGAAGCGACCTTCGCCGCCAACATGATTTCGTGGCAGCTTCCCTGCGGCGGTTGGTCCAAGGCAGTGAGCTACGCCGCCCCCCGCACCCCCGGCACTGCATGGACCTCCGGGAATGATGCCCACCACTACGCCGGCACCCTCGATAACCGGTCCACCACCGACCAACTGCGGTTCCTCGCCCGGCGTTACACTGCCTCCCCTGACGAAACCATCAAAGCAAGCCTCGAACGCGGTCTCGATTACCTGCTGGAAGCCCAGTTTCCCAATGGCGCGTGGCCCCAGAACTATCCGTTGGAAGGCAGCTATCATGATTCCATCACCCTCAATGACGACGCCATGCTCCACGCCATCGAGGTGTTGATGGCGGCCTCCACTGGCCTGAACGACTGGTCTTGGCTGGATCCGGAGCGGAAAAAACAAGCCGCCGCCGCCACTGCCCGCGGGGTCCAGGCCTTGTTGGAATTGCAGGTCAAGGTGGACGGCAAACCCACCGTTTGGGCCGCCCAGTATGATCCGCTCACGCTGCAACCAGTCGGCGCCCGCGGCTACGAACTGGCCGCGCTGAGCGGAGGAGAAAGTGTGAATGTGCTGCGGCTGCTCTTCAAAGTCCGCCCGGTCACACCCCAGCTCACTGCCGCGGTGGAGGCCGGCATGGCGTGGTTCGCCTCGCATCAGATCGAAAACCATCCGGATGGCTGGTCCCGGTTCTACGACCCCGCCACCCAGCAGCCTTTTTTCCCCGGCAAGCTCGACGGCAAAGCCTATGCCAGCGAGGAAGCCATGCGGAAAAACAATCCGGGCGGCTACGACTTCGGCGTTAAAAGCGCCAAGGAGCTCCCCAAGTATCACGCCAAGTGGCTCAAGGCCCTCGCCAAGGAAAAATAGCCCTTCCTTCGCGGCTGAATTTCCGATTCAGGGCCCCAAAGCTGGGCCCCATTCTTCGTTGGCATTCCCCGCGGAGCCGCGGCATCCTCATTCCTCCGCTATTTTCCCCATGAGCACTGCCACTATCCCCACCGAGCACACTGAAGCCACCAACGCCCGCATCCTGGCGGTGTCGGAAGATTTGATCGGAGGTTTCGTGCGGCAGCCCTTCCAACTCATCGCGGAGAAGTCCGGCGTGCCTTTTGAGAGCGTCATCGAGCGCATCCGCGCCATGCTGGAAGCCGGCGTGATCCGCCGGGTGCGCCAGACCCTCCTCGCCACCAAACTGGCCCACGGGGCGTTGGTCGCCTGGAAGGTGGATAATGATAAACTGGACGCCACTTTCGATTGGATGTTCCGCGAAGATCCCTTCAGCGGCCACGTCGTCACCCGCAGCACCGACCGCGAAGTGTCCGGCTCCGATTACCGCCTTTGGACCACCTTGAAAGTCCCCCAGGGCCGCTCGCTGGAGGAGCATGCCGATGTCCTGAAACGCCTCACCGGTGCCCACGAATACATTCTCATGCCGGCCAACGGCATCTTTGCCCTCGGGGTCGGTCACGTCCGCCGCAAAACTCTGGAGCCCGGCGACCGCTCGCCGGAGCCGGTGGAAATGATGACCACCACCACCGTGGAACTCAATGCAGAGGAATGGAACGTTCTGTTGGCCCTGAAGGAGGAACTCACGCCGGATGAAATTTGCGCCAACCCCTGGGTCGGCCGTGCAGCCATCGCGGGCGTCAGCGAGGAGCGGTTCTACGAAGTCGCCGAAACCCTCAACGCCAAACGGGTCATCGGCCGGTTCTCCACTTTCCTTGAGCACGTCAAACCGTCCGCCACCGGCGAGCGTGTCACCCGCTTCAACGGCCTCTTCCACTGGGCGGTGCCGGAAGGCATGCAGGCCAAAGCCGG
>JAYUWQ010000141.1:0-2194 GCA_043753485.1 bacterium | reverse complement strand
CGATCGACAACGCATCCTCCGGCAGGCCCTGCGCTTCCTCCAGCAGCAGCCGCGTGCGTTGCGGATGGGCCCCGACCTTCTTCGCGATGTCCGCCGCGCTCTCGCCATCCGCGATGGAGACACACAGAATCCCCATCCGGGACCCCTTGTCCGCCGGCACCGTCAGGAGCGCCGGTTTGGTGCCCCGATACATCTTCCCGATCTGCCAGCGGTTCGGCATCGCCGCCCGCCACATCACCAGCTTGGAGAAGCACCGGTCCCAGTGCTTTTCCAGCGGATTGGTGACCATCACCGTCAGCGTCTCCGAGGGAGCCGCCAGCAAATCAACATACGCCAGCATTCCCAGAATCCCCGACTTCGTGGTGCCCCCTGCCCACCGCTGGCTCAACCGCTCCAACTCCATCGAGTCCGCCGCCCTCTTCCTCGGCGTCTCCCCCCAGTGGGCCAGATACCACCTCGCCGAACTACCAAGGGAAACCCGCCCCCTCTCGTGGCCAGAGCTGCTGGGGGAAACCCGATCAAGTCTACAGCAACAGCACAGGGCTTACACGGCAATTTTTTACGTCATAATCAATTGATAATGAACAAATTCCGGCTGGCTGGACTTGAATCCACGGCTTGATTCGTCCCGAACGACGCGCGCTACCAAACTGCCCTACAGCCCGCAATTCCCGGAAAAACATTTCCGGCCGCCCAGCGGTCAACCACGGCACGGGACAAAAGTTCAGAGTTGCACGATCTTCCGTCCGAAAGTTTTCCTGACGCGGGTGCCTCGGCCGGCGGCCGATTCCGGCAAACGCGGTGCCAGCACAAATTCAACATTTCATCCGTGCCATCCTTAAAATCCGTGCCATCCGTGGCCCGTCCCACCATTCTCCTGCCCCCAGACTCCGCCTCAATCCAACCCCGCATGGAAATCACCGACGCATGGCTCATGGAGATGGGCGGATGGCAGGAAATGAAACGGGCCCGCGTCCTGTACAGCGCCGGGGCGGTGCTGGAAGCGGCCTTTGATGGCACCCGTCTCACGGGACGGGTGCGCGATGCCGGCAAGGACCTCTCCACCGGCCTGCTGATCCGCAGCCGCAGCGACATGGACAATCTCTGCACCTGCTTCCAATCCAAACGCCACGGCACCCTCTGCGCCCATGCCTTGGCCGTCGGCACCGCCTGGGTGCACCGGCATGAAAAACAACCGGTCCGGCCCGGCAGTGCCAGCCTGGACAGTTCTGGTCCAAGCTCCGCATCGGCCACGTCCCGCCCCTCTATTCAGCCCGCCACGACACCCGGACCGTTGGCCTTCAGCCTGACGCCAAATTTTCTCATGGCACTGCAGCGCCAAAAGCTGGGAATCTCCGTCCAACCGGCCGCGGCCACCGACAGCCCGGTCCCGGACCTGCCACTCCTGCAGTGGCTCGGCTCCCTCCAGCAAAAAACCGTCCCGCCCCACCTCTCCCTTTCCGGGACCCCGCAAATCACCGCAGCCCTCACCGCCCTGTCAGGACACCCCCGTCTTTTTTTGCAGGATGGTTCCAAAAAGCGGTTGCTCGTACTTTCCACCGAACCCGCCCGGTTGGCCCTCGCTGTCACCACCGCCGGCCCTGGAAAT
Source organism: bacterium (assembly GCA_043753485.1). Taxonomy (GTDB): domain Bacteria; phylum Verrucomicrobiota; class Verrucomicrobiia; order Verrucomicrobiales; family V1-33; genus CAIZWU01. Next base: position 585 of record JAYUWQ010000141.1, on the reverse strand, counting down.
GTCAGGCTGACTCTCCGCCTGCCCGATCCCGCCGCCCAGACCATCCTGCCCGCCTCCGCCAGGGAAACCGGCTGGCTCTGGAATCCTGACATCCCTTCCCTGACTGCCCTCACGGTCCCGGAGCCCTACTTCGAACTCCTCAAAACCCTGCCGCCACAGCGGCCCCTCGACAAACCGCGGCGTTGGCTGGCAGCCCACCTCGCGGCCCTGCAAAACCACTTCGAATTCGATCCCGCAAACTCCTCTCCGGATGCGCTGCATTTCCAAATCCTGCCTGACACCCCGCGCTTCGAACTCACCCTCGAAGGCAACCTGGAAAAACTCACCGCACGCCTCCGTGTCCGCTATCAGGACGGCCCCCCGCCCTTCCCGCCGGAATCGCCTGACATCCCCGGTTTCCCTCTCGGAACCACGGGCCAACCTCACCAGTTCCGCAGCCGGAATCTCCCCGCCGAAGCCGCCGCCGTGCGCCGTCTCGCATCCTGCGGATTTGAAGCCGGGCCCAGCCCCGCCAGCGACTGGACCCTGAGCCGGGAAAACGCCATCCTGCAATTTTTTGCCGGCGAACTCGACCGTCTCAAAGCC
>JAYUWQ010000140.1:0-2194 GCA_043753485.1 bacterium | reverse complement strand
TCCAAGTGCAAAGCCTACGCCGCGCCACCCGCCGGGAAATAGCGCCGGGGGTTCGTCTGGGAAATGGGACTTGCAGGAAGAATGGGCGTAGTCCGGCCCCAGGCTTCCCATTTCTCCCGCTCTAATTCCCAGCCAGCGCCCTTCATAAAACGCACTGAAAACGGGTTGCGCCTGCCCTCCCCCGTCGCCAAGCTGAGTGCTCCCTTTTTATGGCTTCGCAGACCCTTCCCCGCAAACCACGCCTCATCGGCCCACGCAAGACGTTCGCCATCGTGGCCAGCATGTATAACGAGCCGCTGATGAACGGTTTGCTGGAATCCACCAAGGCCGAACTGCTGGGCCTGATGCCTGCCGCCAGCGTGCCGCTTTACCGCGTCCCGGGTGCTTGGGAAATCCCGGTGTGTGCCGAATACGTCCTGCAGTACACTTCCGCCGATGTCATCATCTGTCTCGGCATCGTGGTCCGCGGCGAAACCGGCCATGCCGACCTCATCACCCAGTCCGTTTCCGACAAACTGCAGGAAATGGCGGTGCGCCACCTGACCCCCATCATCAACATGGTCCTGCTGGTCAACAACGAAGCCGATGCCCGGGCCCGGGTCTTCGGCGATCAGATGAACCGGGGGGTCGAAGCCGCCCGCGCCGCCCTGAACATGGCGGAACTTTTCAGCAAGCTCCACACCGCCTACCCCACCCCCCGCAAGAACGAGGATGAGTAAACGCCGCGAAGGCCGCGAGACGGCCATCCAACTTCTCTTCAGCCGCGACTTCACTCCCCCCGGAGCAGAACATGAAGTCGACGGATTTTTCGAAATCCACAGCGCGGGACCCAAAATCCGCCAGCATGCGGTGGAACTCTACCATGGAGTTGTGGCGAATCTGGAAGCCATCGACCACCGCCTCGTGGGTTGTCTGGAAAACTTCTCCCTCGAACGTCTCGCCGGAGTGGACCGGAATATCCTGCGGCTGGCCATCTACGAGATGTTCCACCGCACCGATGTGCCCCCGGTCGTCGTGATCAACGAAGCCATCGAAATCTCCAAACGCTTCGGCACGCCTGACAGCGGACGTTTCGTCAATGGCGTGCTCGACCGCCTGAAGCAGGACCTGACCCGCGATCTGCGCGATGTCCAGCCACAGCAACCCCGTCCTCAAGGGCCCTAAAGCAATGGGAGGGGCCGGGAGTCTTCCCAAGCGCCACTTTGTGGCTTACCGCTGTCGAGCATAAAGCGGAATGCCAGGCAGGGTGTCCTGCCTGGCATCCAAAGCCAAAGTTTAATACTGAAAGGAGAATTGGTTCAGCCGTCTGCGGAAGAGCGGGATCCAACCCGGACTAAAAGTCCACGTCGTCATCTTCATATTTTCCGCCCCGGCGTCCGGCGCCACCGCCATCTTCAAAATCACGTCCTCCGCCGCCGGCGGGTGGACGACCACCGCCACGCGGTCCACTGCGGTCCTTTTGATCAAAACCACCGCCACTGCGGCGATCGGGTACGGCGCCGCCTGAAGGACGGCCACCCCCGCCACCATAGCCCCCGCGGTCCTGACGCGGCGGGCCTGAGGATTCACGGGGCCGCTCCATCGGGGCATCGCCCCCACCATCGCTGCCATCCGCCGGGCCGATCCGCCAAGCACTCAGGCTGACGTAAAACTTGCCATTGTTCTCGTTGCCCCGGATCTCGAAACCGACCTTGACCCGCTGGCCGGGACGGAACCGGTCGAGCAGCGCCACCTTGTCCTTCACGAACTCCATTTTGATATCCTGCGGGTATTTGTCATCCCCGGAGGTGATGACGAACTCACGTTTGGTGAAGCCGCTGCCAAACGTCATGACGTCCATGATGACCTTGATGGTCCCTTCGATTTCGTATCCCATTGCGATTTTTTACGGGGGAGGGTTAGCTTGCTCCCGCGGGCGCAAAAATTGCGCGTCCCGCGCCGGAAGGCAATCCTCTTCTTGCGGCATTTGAATTTTTTTCCATCTCCGGTTCCAGCGGATTCCGCCTTGTTCCCTGCTCCCGTGATGCCCATGGTTTCGTTGTTTCTCCACCATGTCAGGCCTCCCGCCTTTTCCTCCCGGCCCCTCACCCTTGCTGTTGCCTCCCCGTGAGGGCGAGGCCTGGGGCTGTCTGGACCTCCCGGGACACCCGGACCGGCGGATCGAGGCCCGCGGCCCGTTCCAGTCCAGTCCAGT
>JAYUWQ010000139.1:0-2199 GCA_043753485.1 bacterium | reverse complement strand
GCATGGTGGACCCGGCTGCGGAACATGCCCTGAAGACCCGGTTCCATGCCCTGATCCGGGCCTGCACTCCGGAAACGCTTTCCTACGCCCTCGCCAATCCTGCGAAGGCGGTGGCTTCCGCCATTTCCGGCAGCCGGCCGGTCTTTGAGTCGATCATGTCGTGAATTAAGGGTTCCGCTTGACCTTGGAGCCCGGCATTTTTTCCAGTGCGCGGACCGGGGGAGGATCGTAGTCACCGGGGATGTCGAAAAACTATGCCCGGGTCATTCATTGGTTCCGCCGAGATCTGCGGCTCACGGACAACACCGCGTTGCACGCCGCGACTCAGGCCGCGGGGGAAGTGGTGCCGGTTTATGTGGTGAGTACCTGGAAGGGCCAGCACGCGTGGACCGGCCCGGCCCGGCAGGAATTTTTGGCCGGCTGCCTCGAGTCCCTGGAAAAGAATATTGCTGTCGGCGGAGGGCGGCTGATTTTCCGGAGGGGCGGGGCGGTGGAGGAATTGGAGCGGCTGATCCGCGAAACCGGGGCGGAAGCCATTTTTTATAACAAAGACCCGGATCCCTTCGGGCAAAAAGTGGAAGCCGCCTTGGAGGCGCGCGGCCGTGCCCTTGGGGTGGAGGTGCGGGGATTCAAGGATGTGGTGATGCACGAACGCGATGAAGTGCTGACGGGCGCCGCCAAGCCCTACCGGGTCTTTACGCCCTACCGGCGGAACTGGGAATCGTTGCCGAAACCGCCGGTGCTTCCGGCGGTGACAAATCTGGTTTCCACGGTGGACCATTTGCCGTCCGAGCCCTGCCCAAGCCCCGCCACCTGGGGGCTGCCAGCCTCCGGATGTGTCCTGCCGGAGGCTGGAGAACGCGCCGCCCGCCAGCGCATGAAACGGGCCCTCACTCACGTGATTCCCCGCTATGCCGAAACCCGGAATACGCCGCTGGGGCCGACCACCTCAAGGCTCTCGCCCGACCTGCGTATGGGCACCCTGTCGGTGCGGGAACTTTATCACCGGGTGGTGGCCCTGATGGCGGAAAGCGACAATGCGGCGCTCCGGAAGAGCTGCCAGACCTATGTCAGTGAGCTGGCGTGGCGCGAATTTTACATGCAGCTGCTGTGGCACTTTCCGGAGGTGCTGGAGCATGAATTCGATGCCCAGTGGCGCGGGTTGCCTTGGAACTACGATGACGAGGCCCTGCAGCGTTGGAAGGATGGACTCACCGGTTTCCCCATCGTGGATGCCGGGATGCGCGAGCTGCGGGAAACCGGACAGATGCACAACCGGGTGCGGATGATCACCGCGATGTTCCTCACCAAGGACCTGCGGATCGACTGGCGGCTCGGGGAGCAGTATTTTATGCAATCCCTGATCGATGGCGAGATCGCCAGCAACAATGGCGGGTGGCAGTGGAGTGCGGGAACAGGAGCCGATGCCGCCCCTTATTTCCGTATCCAGAATCCGTGGTCGCAGACCAAATCCTACGATCCCAAGGGGGACTACATCCGCCGCTGGGTGCCGGAATTGAAAAACGCGCCGACAGTCATGTTGTTGGAACCACCCGCCCCCGGCTCCGGGTTCAAGACCAACCGGGAATATCCGGAGCCCATGGTGAACCATGCCGGGGAACGGGAGCGGACCCTCGAGTTCTTCAAGCGGCACCGGGCGGCCCGGTAGAGCCTAAAACGGACAGGTTCCGGGACTGGAGGTTTTGGGTGAAATTCGAGGGTTTTTCTTGAAAAAATCGGATTATACTGTAATTTCCATAAAAGGAGGGAGCCATGCAATTTAAATATTTCCTTTACTGGACGGCGGTGGGGTGTGCGGGATGCCAAGTTCTGCTGGCTCTTTATGCCCGGTTTTACGGTGAAATTGCGGCGCAGATTCAAGCTGCTGCGGTGGCTCCGGTGGAGACGGAACTTGCGGTCGTGAAAGCCTTGAATTATGCGATGCCTCTGGGAATCGCCTGCCTGCTTTTCCTGCTTTATACTTGGAAAATCAACAAAGTCGGCGGGTTTGCCTTGGTTTTCGCCCTTGGTCTGCAGGCGGCGGCACTGGATCTCAGTCTCCGGGCGGCCCGGCACGTTTTCGGGGAGCAGACCACTCTGGCCTCCATTGCCTGGTGGGCGCCCAAGGAAAAAAATAAAGGCTGAACCACCGGGAGCCCAAGGAGGGAAGGCTCATTCCACTTCATCCCCGGCCACGGT
>JAYUWQ010000138.1:0-5421 GCA_043753485.1 bacterium | reverse complement strand
TGATTTTAAGAACTCCCTTTTCCAGCGAGGAACGGTAATTTTTCATCGCCTTGAGGAAATCGATACCTACCAGTTCCTTCCGGCTTTCCACCATTTCGCGGACCGTTTCGTAGGCCAGATAAGGACAGACGGCCTGGGCGCCATAACCAAACAGGCTGGCGGTCTGGTGGGTGTCCCGCACTTCGCCGGAATCCACGATCAGACTGAGCCGGATGCGCTTCCGCCTGCGGTTGAGGTGATGGTGCACCGCTCCAGTGGCGAGCAGGGCCGGGATGGGCACCCGGGTTTCGTCGATGGCGCGGTCGCTCAGAATGAGCAGACGCACGCCCTCACCAGCAGCCTGTTCGGCCTCGGCGCAGAGGCGCTGGAGCGCGGGTTCGAGACCGGCTTCCCCTTCCGCCGCAGCCCAGGTCATATCCAGGGTGCGCGACGGTAATCCTTCCACGTCTTGGATGGCTTCCAGTTCGTGAGGCCAGATCACAGGGCTTTCCAAATGAATCACCTTCGCGTGTTCGGGCGTTTCAGTGAGGATATTCCGGTACCACCCAAGGGCCACGGACAGCGACATCACCAGCCGTTCACGGATCGGGTCGATGGGTGGGTTGGTGACCTGGGCAAACAGTTGCTTGAAGTAGGTGAAGAGCAGCCGCGGCCGGACGCTGAGGACCGCGAGGGGCGTGTCATCGCCCATGGAATGGGTCGCTTCGATGCCATCCTTGAGCATGGGCACCAAAGCCATGTCCAGCTCCTCCCTGGTGTAACCAAATGCGGCTTGTTTCTGCGAAAGCGTGAGGATATCCAAATCACCTGCCAGCGGCTGCGGCGCGGGATTGGCCAGGGTGGAAAGCGGCACCCGGTGGGATCTCAGCCATTCGCCATAGGGCTGGCGCGCCGCGAGGGCTTGTTTGATCTCCGAATTGAACCGGAGAGTGCCGGCTTCGGTATCGATGCTGAGCATCTCGCCCGGTCCGAGGCGGCCTTTGCGGACAATGGTTTGGTCATCAAGTTCCACGACTCCGACTTCCGACCCCAGGGTGAAAATGCCTTCTTCGGTCAGTTTGAACCGGGATGGACGCAGGCCATTCCGGTCGAGGCAGGCCGCTACGGTGCGGCCGTCGGTGAAAACCAAAGAAGCCGGACCGTCCCACGGCTCGCTGAAACATTGATTGTATTCGTAATAGGCTTTCTGTTCCGGCGTTGTGAACGGGTCAATCCCGTAAGCCGGGGGCACCAGCAGGGCCATCGCTTCCTCCGGGGAACGGCCCGACATGACCAGCAGTTCCAGTGCGGAGTCGAGACTGGCGGAATCGGATTGCCCCGGGTCCAGCAGGGGTCGCAGGTGGCGCACCCGGTCGCCCCAGATTTCGCTGGAGAAATCACTTTCGCGGCTGGAAAGCCAATTGCGGTTGCCCCGCACCGTATTGATTTCGCCATTGTGGCAAAGCATCCGGAAGGGATGGCAGAGCGACCACGTGGGGAAGGTGTTGGTGGAAAACCGTTGGTGGTACAGACAGAGCGCCGTTTCGTAATCCGGGTCCGTCAGGTCACGGTAAAACTTGCTGAGCACCGTGGGCAGGGCGAGCGCCTTGTAGACGATGGTGCGGTGCGAGAAGGAGGGGATGTAAAAACCCTGCACCTTTTCGGAACGCAAATGCATCCCGATCTGGCGGCGGCCGAGGTAAAGGGTGCGCTCGAATTCATCGTCGTCCATGCCCTCTTCCCGCTCAATGCAGAGATGATAGATGGCCGGCCGGCAGGAGCGGGCCTTCAGACCGAGTTCCTTTTCGTTCACCGGGACTTCGCGCCAGCCGATCACCTTCAGCCCGAGGTTTTGCAGGATGAGTTTGGCGGAAAGTTTGCAGAAGCGCTTCTGCTCCTCGTCCTCCAACGGCAGGAAGAATACCCCCACCGCGAGGTCGGTGTCGCTTTTCAATTCATAATCAAATTCCTCCCGCAGCACCCGGCGGAAGAACTTGTGAGGGATCTGGGTCAAAATCCCCGCGCCATCGCCCGTCTTGCGGTCCGCCTCGGCGGCGCCCCGGTGGATCACATTGCAGCAGGACGTGATGCCGTATTGCAGAATCCGATGGCTCCTCGTCCCATGGATGTTGGCCACAAATCCAACCCCGCAGGCATCGCGTTCCGACTCGAGGGAGTGGAGAGAGCCTTCGTTGGGAATAGGAACAGGGTAGTGGTGATTCATGTCGTTGGGAGGGAGTCTCGGCCGGAGTGGAGAGGTGGCGTGGCGTCCGGAAAAATCCGGGGAAGAACCGGATTTGTGCAAAAGGCGTGCCAATCAAGGAACGCTTAAGCCCCGCAGCACGGCAGTCTTTCTCCTGAATGCCTAACCTCCGTGGAGGGGGCCGAGGATGAAAAAACAGTCACTCCTCCGGGCGGATCCTGATGATCGCCCCAGAGACCGGAGATTGAAATATCTGGAAGGTCGAAATCATGGAAATCATGATCAATAACTTGCGAACTCTATTAAAATATGGTTTCTATTGGGAATGTTCGATGTATTGGCCCCCAAAGAACGCCTTCAAGAGGCATGCTGGAGCCTCGACCTGCTCCGCCAGCTCGACTGGTACGGATTTCAGGAATTGGCGGGCCTCCTGCTGCAACGGTCCGGATATGTGCCAGAGGTCGCTTGGACCCGGCCTGATGGCGGGACCGCCCTGACGCTGATGCATCCGGCCCGTTCCAACCGCTTGGAGGCCATCGTGCAGTGCCCTCCATGGCAGCATCACGAAATCGATGCGGTGATGATCAGGGATTTGCATCAGCTGGTGGTCCGGGAGGGAGCCCAGCGGGGGATTTACATGACCCCGGGCACTTTTACCGCCGAGACCAGAGCGTTCGCCCGGCTCAAGCCCCTCGAACTCGTGGACGGCAGCGACCTCCTTAGGAGTCTCCAAAGCCTGTCGGAAGAGCCCCGCACGGAGCTTCTGGAGATGATCCTGGCCGGTCCTTTTTCCGTTCCGTCCTGTCCATCATGTCTTCGGAAAATGGAACTGATCGAAGACGTCGCGGCCGCGGCCGGCCAGCGGGAACGGGATCTCGTTTACAAAAACAGCACGACAGAAACCAGTGAAGTGGAGTGCCGCAGTCTCACCCTGCGCAAAAAAGCCGATGTTATCTTCCTGAAAGGCGTCACCGCAGGGGCCATGACCGTCCACGGCAAGGCCACCGGAAATATCGTCGTCAATGGCCGGCTCCACGTGGCCGCCGGCGGATCGGTCAGCGGATTGGTCAGTGCCCGGGCCATCCAGTTGGATCCCGGCGGCACTCTCGAAGCTGAAGCCCGTATCCTGAACGAATCCGAAATCGCCCATTTCCAACCGCTGCCCACCCAGCAGGTCTGGAGATGTCCTGCTTACCCCAAATGCCGGGATACCCTGCCAGTCCGGCCCGAGGGTTGACGGCGGCGGATCAATAAATCACCGCCACCGACGCGGTGTAGCCGTGCAGGAAATTGACGCCTGCCACCGGACCGAACTCGCCATTGCAGAAAAAACCCGCCACCGGCACCGCGCCAAAGGTATCTTCGAGGATGCCGGCATCGTGATTCGGTATCCCAAACAGCCCCTGACCGCGCCCTCCGCAGGAAAAACAGACCATCGCCAGCGGCACGCCTTCGCGCACCCGCAAGGCCTCGCTGCGCAGCCGCAGATCTTCATCCGCCGCGTCTTTTTCGCGGAGTTGAAATTGAATGGTCTGCCCCACCCGCGGGATCGCCCCGATCTTCAGCGCCCCGGTCTTGGGATCGCCTCCGATGATGTTCCGCACCAAAAAGTCACCGCGTTGGAAATCCTCCCGGTATTCACTGGCGGCCAGTCCGGCCATGATATTGCCCCGGGCCACTTTCTGATCGTCCTCCGGCAGATTCTCAAAGGTCTCCACCAACACATCGTAAGCCCGGCGGCCTCCCACGCCCAGCACCACATCCTTGTCGACCTGCGTGATGGTGTAGGGCTCCCCAATCGGTTGACAACCCTGACTGACAATCCCCTGGATCACGGTCACCGGCAGATGCACCGCCACCCCGGCAGAATCGATCACTCCCGCCGCATGATGGAAGGTGAACAGGGTATCCGAGTCCCAACCACCCGTCGCCAACCCACCATAAACCGGAACGCCCGGATAAATCCGGTTCATGTCCTCCAGCAGCGCCGCCGCATTGAGTCTCAGCGGATTTCCCAGCACCAGCCAGCCTCCCGTCGCCGACCGGTCGCGGGGGATCTGGAAGTGTTCGTCGATCACCCAGGTCCCCACCTCCTCATCGGCCAAATTCAAAAACATCACCGAAAACCCGCTGACATCCTCGTCTTCCTGACCCGTCCCGATAAATCCGTCGGCCGAGCATCCGATCACCTGCCGGGCATGGCCATCCACCTGGAGGATTTCCATGAACTCCTTCAAATGCGGCCGCCAGTCCGGCGAGACAAAAGCCAGTGCCAGGGTGGCTCCGCCCGTTTCCGCCCTTAGTTGCCGGGCCGTCTCCGTCACCACGGCCTCGTCCCACTGGGTCAGGCGCACACGCGAGGCCGCGCGGCGGGGGGCGGGGGGAGCAGTCATGGAAAAGTTCCAGGGTTGGGGGAAGGAGTTTTATAAGATACCAGGAACAGGACTCGAACCTGCACGGATTGCTCCACCAGATCCTAAGTCTGGCGCGTCTACCAATTTCGCCATCCTGGCCTGCAAGCGTTGCACGGAACTTGTTTTAATTGAACCCGCCGCGCTCTGCAACCTCTTCCTTGCCCGGGTTGATATTTCATCTGTTCCCCACCCCGGCACCCACGGCTTCGCCCCCCGGCAAATCCGGCAAAGCGCACTCCAATTTGACAAACCCTTTACCGAACAAGTCTAGCCAACCCCCACTGGGCATGGTAGTGTTCTCCCATCCCCGATCCCTCCGCGCCGGCCCCCCGTCTTCCCCGGTGGGCTTGAATCTTTGCCCTTTAATGCCTTTCCGCCATGTCCCCGCTCCGCCCTTCCCTCCTGCTTGCCTTGTTCCTCCCGGCGTTCGCTCCTGCTGCGCCTCCGGTGGGGTTTGAGGAAAAATTCGCCCTCGCCCCAGACCGCGCGGCCCTCCTGAAGGAACTCATCCCCGGCACCCCCGAGTTCTATTATTACTCGGCACTGCACTCGCAAAATGCCGGGAATGCCGCCGAAACTGCCCGCCTCCTCAAGGAATGGGCCACCCGTTTACCGGAAGCGAACGACCAGCGCACCCTGCTCGAAACCCGCCAGCACTTTCTCGACTACGCCACCAATCCCCAGGCCACCCTCGCCTGGCTCAAGGAAACCCGCGGCCTCAGCTTGGATCACGCCCGCGAAACCGCCGGCACCCCGGCTGAAATCCCCACCGCCCTCGACCCGGCCCTCATCACCTGGGAAGCCTTTTACTCCCAGGCGGTTTCG
>JAYUWQ010000137.1:0-2207 GCA_043753485.1 bacterium | reverse complement strand
CAGAGGACACGGGTCGTTTTATCCGTCCGCATTCTGTCACCCCTTCAGGGTGAGCGGTTTTAATTCCGTCGAATCCGGTGGTGTCGCTTCGCTCAACCACCGGCTAATGGCTATGATCCCTCCGGGATCCAACCTGCATAATGTTAAGTAGAAAGGGTATAATCGGTCTCCCTGTGCTGCCTGTGCTCTCTGTGCTCCCTGTGCTCTCTGTGAAATCTACGCTCTTTGCCTTCGGCTGTCTCCGCTGCGCTCCGGCTGTGGCCCGTCAGCGTCCTTTTCAGGATAACGATCCCGCCCCCCACGAGCCGAATGCGCAATCGTGGCCGCTTCCGGCCGCCAAGGGCAAGTCTTGTCCAGCGTGCGTGCACGGACGTGCCCCGCTGGAAACGGTCAGGCCCTCACGGCTTCGCGTGGGCTTTCACGAACGCCACCAGTTCCGGGCTGCGGAAGAACCCCTCCCACATGTTGTGCCCCTGTCCTTGCGGGACCACGAGTTCCATTTTTCCGCCGAGGGCGGCATAGCGGCGCTGCACGGCGCCGGAATTCGTCTCCAGCGGGACCACGACATCGGAATCCCCATGGATCGCGAAAAACGGGACCCCGGCCTGGGCCATCGGGGCCAGCCGGTCCACTGGATTGTGCCTGACCAGGTTGGCCTCAAGCTCCGCCTCACTCATACGGTAGGCGCCGCACGCTTTCCCGATGCCGGGAAAACTCCGCAGATCACAGACGGGATAAATCCCCACAAAACCACCCACCTGGTCAGGATGATCCGCGGCCCAGCTCAGGGTCATCAGGCCACCGCGGCTCCGGCCCAGCAGGACGGGCTTTTTGGAAAACCCGCGCCGCGCGGTCATTTCATCGTAGAGCGCCGTATAGATCTTCCGCCCGTCCGGGCTGCCATAACATTCACCGGCATCGATCCCGGCAATGGCGATCCCCGCCGCGAGGAACTGTTCAAACAACCACTTTTCCTCCGGTCCCGGCAGTCGCGGCAGGGTGGGAGCATACCAGACCCAGGCCTTGCTCCCCGGTTCAGGCGCGGCCTTTGATTCAATCACAAACGCGGTGCGCCCGGCCACCGCAAAGACCTTGCCGGGCAGCGGCAGCTCCTTCACGGACGGGGCTTCCGGTTCGGCCGCCGCGAGGGAATTCAGCGGTAACAACAGCACCGCCAGCATCAGGGAAGGGAAAAATTTCATGACAGGTGGAGCAACCATGCCTGACGGGCCAGGATCAGGCTGGCAGCTTCTTGTGGGCACCGTCACAGAGCACCCCGTTGGCACTGTGCTTGCAGCCGCAGAAATAGACCGGGCCATCTTTCTGGGCGGTGTAGGCGACAGGGGTGAAGGCGGTGCCTTTGTGGGACCCATCGCAGAAGGGCTGGGTTTTGCTTTCGCCACAGGAGCACCAGTAGTAGGTCCGGCCGGCTTCGACGGTGACGGGAATGGGGGAGGTTTGGGCGATTTTCGGGGTGGCCATGTTTCGGGTTTGCTGAGGTAGAGGCAGAGGGATTTCTGTCAGGTGAGCGTGCCGTGGAAGCGGGAAAGCGGCAAGGGGTTTCCCGGGGAGATGGCGCGATCCCGGATCATGAAACCGGGCTCTGAATGAAGGAGGGGAAGGCTGGCTGCGAACCGTTCAAGCAGCGCTGGCACCCGGGCTGCGCCTTGATCATAACCATGGTCATTTGGCCGTCTTTTTATCCGGTTGGCTCAGCAGACCAGCGCGCCGGATCTGGCCCGCCACTCCGGGAAAGGCCGGCGGCGAATCGTTTCACCACCGTTATCCTCGGGGCTGCGCCGGATGAGAACCATGGTCATTTGGCCGACGGGTCATGCCTGTGAACTCCAATCGCTCCAAAGAACTTGCTCTCCATCCGATGGAGTGCCTCTGGGTGTCCGTGCTTGAAATCCCGGAACGGCAGCCAAAACCGAAACGTGCGGGTGCGGCGGAATGGACGAAAGACCACCGCCAACGGATTAAATTCGCGCCACCCTCCAAAGTGGTGAACTGCCATCCGCGCCAGCGAGAAGCGCCACCTCTTGCGCTGTGACCAATTTAGAACCACGGCGCGCCCGCCGAGGTGAGGCAAGACGTTCTGCTCGATGTAGTCGTGCCAAATGGGGCTGTCGGAATACACGAACAGGATGTCCCGCCCGCGAATGCACCACCAAGACCAAATGGCGATGTGCAGGCAAATGGTGGAT
>JAYUWQ010000136.1:0-2209 GCA_043753485.1 bacterium | reverse complement strand
TGGCGATGCCGCCGGAGAGCGGGGAATCGTTCCAGCTTTCAGCGAATCTGATGCTGATGCAGCTGGTCTTCCAGTTGGGGATGGCGGGGTTGCTGCTGTTCTACCTGGCAGGGGTCAGGGGCTTCAACCTGCCATCCCTGTTCGGCCTGAAACGTCAGCGGATGGTGCTGGTGCCGGTGTGGGCGCTGCTGTGGATCGTGCCGGGCACTTTGTTGGTGGGCTTGGTCAATTATTTGACGATGCCCTGGCTGCTGGGTTTGCTGGGCCAGTCGGAGGCTTCCCCACAATTGATCGTCAAAGCGCTCGGGCAAACCCCAGATGCGATGACCAAGCTGGCAGTGGTTGTGTGCGTCGGTCTTGGCGCGCCCTTCATGGAGGAACTGGTCTTCCGTGGATTCCTTTACAGCGTGGCCAAACGGTTCACCCACTGGTCCTATGCGGCCTTGGGCAGTGCGCTGTTCTTTGCCTCGGTGCATGGCAACGTCATGAGCTTTGTCCCGCTTGCCCTGCTCGGGCTGCTGTTCACCGCGGCCTATGAACATTCCAAAAATCTGCTGGTGCCCATGGTGATGCACGCGATGTTCAATTTGTGTCAGGTTGCCCTCATGTTTTATGCCCCGCAGCTCGCCCAGTATCTCGAAAAAGCCTGAAAACCTCCCGTCGGAGAATGAACTGGTTGCGCTCCTGACGAGAGGACTCCCGCAAAGTTCCCGCACCCTCACCGGTCCGGGGGATGACTGTGCCATTGTCAGGATCCCGGGTTCGCCCCTGCTCCAACTGCTGAAGGCTGACGCCATGGTGGAGGGCATCCACTTCACCATGGCCATGCCGCCGGAGGCGGTGGGCCGCAAGGCCCTGGCGCGGGCCGTGAGTGACATCGCCAGCATGGGGGGAACTCCGAACGAGGCATTGATTACGGTGGTGCTGCGTCCGGAGGTGCCGCTATCCTGGGTCCGCGGGGTGTATGCGGGTTTGAAAAAGGCGGCCCGGCGCTGGGGCGTGGGCCTTGCCGGCGGGGAGACTTCCTCGGCGCCGGCCGGGGCTCCGGTGGTGTTCTCTGTGGCCTTGACCGGCGAAGTCAGGGAAGACCGGGTGATCCGCCGCTCCGGCGCCCGGCCGGGCGATGTGATCGCGGTGACCGGGAAGCTGGGGGATAGCTTTGCCAGCGGTTGGCATTTGAACTTCACCCCCCGTCTCGCAGAAGCCCAATGGCTGGCTGGACACTATCCACCCCACGCCATGATGGATCTCAGTGATGGTCTGGCCAAGGACCTGCCCCGCCTTGCGGCCATGGGCAAGGCCGGCTGGCAGTTGGAGGTGGAAAAAATTCCGCGCCGCGCCGGAGCCACCTTGCCCCAGGCATTGGGGGATGGGGAGGACTATGAACTGCTGGCGGTTTTCCCTTCCGCCACCTGGCCGGAATTGCAGCAACGGTGGCACGAGCAGTTTCCCAGACTGGGCCTAACGAAAATTGGAGTGATCGCCCGCCCGTCCGTTAGGAATCCGGAACTGTCCGGCGGATGGGATCATTTTGGAGGGTGGTGAAATATGCCCATGGTCCCCTTGTCCATCGTTGCAGCACTCCCCCGTGTCCTCGCGGTGAGGGGCGGGGCGCTGGGGGATTTTATCCTGACGCTTCCCGCACTGGGGGGCTTGCGGGAAGCCGGCTTTGAGGTGCATTTGCTGACCCGCCCTGCCTATGGCCAGTTCGCGCAGGACTTCGGCTTGGTGTCAGGCTGGCGCAGCCTGGAGGCCCCCGCCGTGGCCGGTCTGCTGGTGCCGGGAGTCGAGGTGGACGCAGCGTGGCGACGGTGGTTGGCGGGGTTTGATGACGTGATCTCGTGGCTGCCTGATCAGGATGGGGTCTTTCAACAACAAATCCTGGCCTGCGGGGTGAAGCGGTTCCTTCAGGGAGATTGGCGCTGTGCGGGCCAGGCGCCTGCCGCGCGGCAACTGGCCTCAGTCGTCGAATTCACGGGAGTCAGGAGCGATGGCCACCTCGATCTGTTTGCCCGTCACCACGCTCTGCCGGAGGCGGGAGGAAACCTGATCGCTTTCCACCCCGGCAGCGGAAGTCCACGCAAAAACTGGCCACTGGAGCGTTGGCTGACCGTGCTCCAGCAAGTGCAGCGCGTCCAACCGGACACCCGCTGGCTGGTCATTACCGGTGAGGCGGAAAGCGATCGCCTGCCGGCCATCACGGCGGCAC
>JAYUWQ010000135.1:0-15216 GCA_043753485.1 bacterium | reverse complement strand
CACTGTCTCCGCCCATCCGGCGGGATTGATAAGGTCCAGTGATCGTTCCACACGATAACGGCGTCCTGAAACGGTCGGGAACTTGAGGACGTGGGCAGAGGGAGTGTATTCAAATTCGATGGCGAAGCGGTCGGAGCCGTTGTTTGGCGCGGTCAGGAACAATTCCAATTCCTGCCGGTTGGTGAAGCCGTCCCCGTCGAGGTCTTCATCGGCATCCTGGACACCATTCCCATCAGTATCCTTTACCAATGGGTTTGTTGAAGTGCCTTTGACCTCGGTGCCGTCCTTCAGTAGATCGCCATCGGTGTCCTTTTTGGTCGGGTCCGTCCTGTGGACATTGACTTCTTCCTGGTCGAGCAGACCGTCCGCGTCTGAATCCTCGGAGTGCGGCGAGGTGCCCAGAGCGGCTTCCAGGGAATTCGCAAGGGTGTCACCGTCTTGGTCTTCCACTCCATCGGGAATGCCGTCGCCGTCGCTGTCCTGCTTCACGGGGTTGAGCTGAAACTTGACCTCGAAAGCATCGCCCAGTCCGTCACCGTCCGTGTCCAATAGCAAGGAATTGGTTCCGAGCGTCCTTTCGTGCCCGTCGCTCAATCCGTCGTCGTCGGAGTCGGCGTCCGTGGGACTGCTGGCGTAGCCGGTTTCAAGAAGGTATCCATCGCGGGTGGTGGCACTGGCGCGGTCATACCACTTCCCGATCTCCGCGCCGGCCCCGCCCGCTACCTCTGCATAGTCGAGCGTATTGCCGGTGATAGTGCTGGGTCTGGTGGCAGCCCAGCGCTGATATACAAATGCTTCGCCGTTCACCCAAGTCCAATTTCCTTCCTCCGCCGCGTCGACCGCACCGATCCAAAGGCCGGTGTAGGGATCGAGCGCATTGGCTCCAAGCGATTCCATGGCGCGGTTCCACCGGTTTTCATCCGGCAATGATGCCAGATCGCCACCCTTCGACTTGGCATCGGTCCGGGCCTCCTCCCAGGTGAAACTTCCCTGGATGATCGAGAAACGGCCCACGCCAACCTCCCAAGCGTCCGTCAGACCGTCCGCATCGGTATCCGCCAAGTTGGGATTGGTGGCATATACCGCTAGTTCAAGATACGCGGTCAAACCGTCCCCGTCTGCATCGCTCGGGTCAGGTCCAAAGGTGGCACCTATCATCTTGTCCGAGTCCATTGGGATTGAGAGCGGGTTTGCCGTGCCGCTGGCATCGCCGGTCCATCCGGTGAAGACATAATTTGCGGCGGGAATCGCAGTCAGCGTGGCCGTCGTGCCCGTGAAGTATTTTCCACCCGCAGCAATCCCCGTGATGGAACCATTGTTAAGCGTGGTGGTGGTCAGTGTGAATTGTCGGGTGAAATTGGCACCGACCGTCTTGTCCGAGTTCATCAGGATCGAAAGCGGATTCGCCGTCCCACTGGCATCACCAGTCCAGCCAGTAAACCCGTAGCCGGGGGCACCGATGGCCGTGAGAGTGGCCGTGCCGCCGGATGTGTAAATGCCGTTGCCGGTTATCGTGCCGTTCACTGCGGATGTTAAAAGCGAAAAGCTGACCAAATCAGCAAAAACGTAGGTGGCACCGGAGTCCGGGGCCGAATTGTCATCTTGGTTGCCGTTCATCCCGGTCGCGTTGCTGTCCTCCCAACTAGCCCCAATCACCACGGTGTCGCCGGAGACTGCGACGGACCTGCCAAACACGTCTTCAGCCCCCGTATTCGACGCTTTGAGGTAGGCCTGCTGGCTCCATGTGGTTCCGCTGCGCACAAATATGTAGGCGGCCCCGGCATTAGCAGCTGTATCATCAGCTTGGTTGCCATTCATCCCGGTCGAGTTGCTGTCCTCAAAAGGAGCCCCAACCACCACCGTATCGCCGGACACCGCGACAGAATGGCCGAACCCATCCCGAAAATCCGTATTGGAAGCCTTGAAATCCGTATTGGAAGCCTTGAGGTAGGCCTGCTGGCTCCATGTGGTTCCGCTGCGCACAAACACGTAGGCGGCCCCGGCATCAGCAGCGGTATTATCGGCTTGGTTGCCGTTCACCCCGGTCGCGTTGCTGTCCTCCTGATCTGCCCCGACCACCACCGTGTCGCCGGAGATCGCGACGGAATAGCCAAAGTAGTCCTGAGTTCCCGTATTGGAAGCCTTGAGGTAGGCTTGCTGGCTCCATATTGTTCCGCTGCGCACAAATACGTAGGCCGCACCCGAGTTGAAATTCAGATCGCCCGTGTCATTTGGAGTGCTGTTCACCCCGGTGGAATTGCTGTCCTCCCCATATGCCCCGACCACCACTGTGTCGCCGGAGACCGCGACGGCGAGACCGAAGTAGTCCTGAGTTCCCGTATTGGAAGCCTTGAGGTAGGCCTGCTGGCTCCACGTGGTTCCGTTGCGCACAAACACGTAAGCGGCCCCGGAACCGAGGGTGGAATTGTCCGCTTGGTTGCCGTTCACCCCGGTCGCGTTGCTGGCCTCCCCGAAAGCTCCGATCACGACCGTATCGCCGGACACCGCAACAGAATTACCGAACCCGTCCCAAAGATCCGTATTGGAAGCCTTGAGGTAGGCCTTTTGGCTCCATGTGGTTCCGCTGCGCACAAATACGTAGGCGGCCCCGGCAATCGGAAGTAAATTGTCAACTTGGTTGCCGTTCACTCCGGTAGCACTGCTGCGCTCATAATTAGCCCCGACCACCACAGTGTCCCCGGAGACCGCGACGGACCAGCCAAACTTGTCTTCAGCCCCCGTATTGGAAGCCTTGAGGTAGGCCTGCTGGCTCCATGTGGTTCCGCTGCGCACAAATACGTAGGCGGCCCCGGCATCAGCAGCTGTATTATCGGCTTGGTTGCCGTTCACCCCGGTCGCGTTGCTGTCCTCAAAAGGAGCCCCGACCACCACCGTGTCGCCGGAGATCGCGACGGACCAGCCAAACTCGTCTCTGGCACCCGCATTGGAGGCCTTGAGGTAAGCCTGCTGCGCAATTGGATCAACGGTGATGGGATACTTCGCCTCCGCGTCATCGACCACCACGCCAATCAGTTGGCTTTTTCCTGCCCCCTCCACGAAGCGGGCCTGCACGGTTTTGCCGTCCGCATCCCATGCTTTGAGTCCGCCGTAGGTCAGGGCCGCGCCGCCGGATTCATTCAGGAATGCCACGCTGGCTCCCTCCGGGGAAACTTGCGGGCGCAGGCCACCGCGCACCATGAGATCGAGGCGCACCGGGCCACTCGGTCCAGCGCGCTCAGGGCGTTGGGTGAGCGTCCATCCCTGTTCCAGTCCCCGCGTATCATTGATAAACCACTCGGTCAGTCCATCCGCCCTGGCATAGGAGATCTTTCCACCCTCCTGCCACGCTCCGGTTGGCTTCCCGTATCCCGCCAACTCCAAGCTCCACGTCCACCCTCCAGCATCGGGCGTCACGGTGAAACCCTGCCCGTCAAACTCCGTCCGCCACCGCTGCCCCGGATTCCTCGCCTGCCATCCTTCCCCGACCGGTTGGAAAGCATGACGGCCGGCCTCGTAGGCCGCACGGATACTCTGCCAATCCGACTTGGCCAAACCTTCCGGCACCTGATCGGGCGAAGCGAGTTGCTGTGTCTTCCCCTCCAGGGTGTCGGTGTATCCGAACGACGTTAAAAGAACCAGCAGGAGAAGACCTATACAGGTCAGACGGGTATTCATAGTGTTGGTGGAGTGGCGAATTATCGCAAATCGCATGTGCTGCCAGTTGCTCCTCCTGGAGCACTTGGGGTGGCCAAAGTCCAATGCAGGGCCCTGACTTTATCACTCCCGTCAATAAACCTGGTTTGCAACAGCTAGGATTCCCCATGGCAGCCGGGTTTGCCTTCGGGCAGCCTCGCCCCCAGCAACGCCACATCTGCAAGTCTCCTGCAACGATCGTGGTGATGAATCGCTGGTTTAAAATCAGCCCCTGCACCCCCCCCTTTTTTTTATAGCCAAATTATGTTGAGGGGTGGAGCGGGTTGAAACGGCCAGCTGGAAAGCAGGCTCGGACCTCGGCCTGGTTTAGTGCCCCAACTTCTTTTCGAAACGGGCCTCGAGGAAGGCGCGGACTTTTTGGGGGACTTCGGGGTCCTTGAACCCGCCGTGGCCACCGCCGGGGACGGTGTAAAGTTCGTGGCGGACCTTGGCTTTTTTCAGGGCGGCGGCGAGGATCTCGCTCTGGCCGTGTGGGACCAGCTGGTCCTTGTCGCCGTGTACCATGAGGAAGGGCGGGTCGGTGGGGTCGACGTAGGTGATGGGATTGGCGCTTCTGACTTTGTCAGGGACCGTCTGGACCGGCGCCCCGAGGAGCTTGGATTCGGGGGAGTCGGCGGAGTCGTGTTTTTGGCCATCCGGCAGGCGCTGGGCATCCATTTGGGAAACATCGGTGGGGCCGAAGAAGTCGATCACTCCGGCGACTTTTGTATTCTGATCGGTGTCAGGACCGAGCGTGCCGTCCATTTCGGGCACCCCGGCACTGGTGCCGAGGACGGCGACAAGGTGGCCGCCGGCTGAGGAGCCCCAAACGACAATGCGGTCGGGGTCGAGGTGGTGCTCTTTGGCGTGGGCTTTGATCCAGCGGATCGCGGCTTTGCAGTCGTGGATCTGGGCGGGCCATGGGGCTTCGCTGCTGAGGCGGTAGCCAATACTGACTCCGGCGGCCTTGCCTTCGGCGACGGCGCGGAGGACCTGACCCCGGCCCTGGGATTTGTCACCGGCCAGCCAGGCACCGCCGTGAATGAAGACCAGGACCGGGAGCGTTTTCCTGGCTTCACGTGTTTTGGGCAGGTAGAGGTCGAGTTGCTGGCGTTTGTTATCGGTGCCGGCGTAGGGCAGGTCGAGCTTCGCTGCCACGGAGGGAGGAACAGGAGGGGCCTGGGGCCGGTCCGGGCGCTGGGCGTACAGGGCGGGAGCGGCGGCCAAAAGGCAGGCGAAGGGGAGCGGCAGGTGTCGGCACATGGGAGGGAGCAGGATGAGGGAAGAAGGAGACCGGATTGCAGGACAGGACGAAGCCGGCGAGGAGGTGGTTACGTCGACCTCAGCCTCAGGAGGATTGTTCCGTGGCCCATTTCATGGCGGCGGGGAGGCCCATGCCGCCGCTGCCGCCGAGCCGTTGGTCGATGGCTTCCAATTCATGGATGAGGTCGCGGACTTCCTTGCGGGAGTAGGGCCCGCCGGCGGCTTCGCAGAAGTGGGTGCGGCAGGCAAAGGGGCGGGAATCGTAAATGGTGCAGCGGCCGTCCGGTCCGAGGAGGGGACACGAGCCGTCCGGCGGCAGCGGGAGTTTTTTCTTTCCGGCGGCGCGGGCGGCGGAGTGGGCGACGAGGGCTTCGCCCCGGGTGAGAAAGGGGGTGCGGCCGGTCAGGCGGAACCGGCAGCACTCGGTGCGGTTGAGGCAGTTCCGCTCGATGGGCCGTTGGGCGAACCGGGCGTAGATTTCCCGGACCTGGGCGAGGAGGGCGGTGCGTTCTGCGGAAGTGAGGCCTCGGGCCATGGGGAAGTCAGTTGGGGGACAGGTGGAGTCGGTGAACGTCGGGCTTGGAAGAGGGAACGTCCAACGTGGAATGAAGAAAGCGGGACGTTGCGGGATCGGCAGGGCGGTGATAAGGACGGGAATGCTTTGGTATTACGTTTCGGATCGTCAGGAGCGCCTCGCCGTGCCGGAGGACCAGTTGTTGGCGTTGGCGGGCAGTGGCGTGCTGCGGCCCACCACGTTGGTCTGGCAGAAGGGGATGCCGGCGTGGGTGTCGGCCGGGGAGGTGAAGCCGGAGCTTTTTTTAAGCACGCCGGGACGGCAGGCGGGTCCTGCGGTGGAATCCGCGGAATCCGGGGGCCTCGTGGCGGAGCTGGCGCGGACCCTGCGGGGTTATGCGGGGTGGGTCGAAGTGTCAGGCTGGCTGCACGGCGCGACCGGGGTGGCGTGCGTGGCGGTGGGCACGGCAATTGGTTATTTTGCGTGGTTGAAGCCGGACCGGCTGACCGAATGGAGCAAGCGCGTGCCGCCGCTGCTGCGTCCGGTGATGGAGCATCCCTTGGCGACCGTGGGCGGGCTGGCCCTGGTGGCGTTGCTGCTCCTGTTCATGGCGGCGCAGCTGATCGGCGGGGCCACCCGGGCGCGGCGGGCGGAGCAGTTGGGAAGCCGGGAGGAATTGCGGATTGCCCTGCGCAGCATGGGGAGTTTTTTCCGGTCCACCGTGCTGACCCTGTTGCTGGGACTCCTGCTGCTGGCCGGGGCGCTGCTTTATTTCTACCGTCCCGTCAAAACTTCCGGGCCGCCTGCTCCGGAGACCGCCCCGGCGCCCAAGGAACGGGTGACCATCTGATTCCGTGATGACGGCCCCTCCCTTGTTGCATCTTCCTGCTTTGGAACCCTGTCCGTACCTGCCGCGTCAGGACGAGCCACTGTCAGGGGCCTCCGTGGCGGTGCTCGGGGAAAATCGCGGTCCGGATTTTTACCTGGCCGCACTGCATTACGCGCAAAGTCTGTGGCAGCAGGGGTTTCCTGCGCGCTCGATTCTGCTGCTGAACCGGGCCCTGGGGGCGGAATTGGATGGGTCGGAGCCCGTGCTCGGTCAGTGGCCCCTGCCTTATCTGGCGATCGGTTGGCTGCTGGACCACCACTTGCCGGAGCACTTCATCGGAAATCCGAGGCGGCATTGGCAACACCTTGCCACCAGGATGTCCGGGCCCCGCGCCGGGTTGCGGACGTGGCGGGCATGGGCTTGCTGGCGGATGGCCTGTGTGGCGCTGCCGGACCGGCCGGCAGATGAAAAACAACTGGCGGAGGAAGATGTCAGGGAACCGGGCGAGGAGGAAATCGCAGGGCACCTCGAACGGCTCGGCCATCCGGGCGAAGTGGGACTTTGGCGGGAGGTGCTGGAAGGGCTGGGGGGATAACTTTCCAGACCTAATTCTCCATTTCCCCTCGATTCTTCGTCCCCGGTTCAATCTCGACCCGACCGGCCCAGAACCCAAAACGCCGCCGCAGGTGGACCGCGCCGAGTCTCATCCTTTTATCGCAAGGAGTTGGCCGCCTGCCGCCGGACTGCAGGGTTTCGCTGGAGACGCAGGACGCGGGGAGGAAATCACGTTGCGCTTGAAAGCACCAAGCTGCCAATACCTGTGATTCTGACTGGCGAAAACCAGGCAGGGACCGATGTTTCCGGATTGTGCCAAAGGCGAAACCTGGAAGATGGAAATCAATTTTAGCAGGACGACCCACCATGAACCCATCGAATAACTCAACCCAAAAGCGGCTTTTCCAGACTCTCGCGCTTGCGCTTGGTTTTGCCAACATCGTGGCCGTCAGAGCCGCCCCGCCAGACTATCCGCCCGCAAGATTCCCCGCCGCGGGCGGCTGGGGTAAAAACATCCAGCGCACGATGCGATTGCTCGCCACCAGCACGGCAGGGAAGCGGAACACGGTCCGTATTCTTTTTTACGGCCAATCCATCACAGAGCACCGGCCCATACGCCCCCTGCATAGGTGCGAGAAAGTCCTGTCTCAACCCCTCGGTCGCCACATCTCTACTCTCCGCCGCCATTATTTTCCGTGAAACGCCTTGCCCAAATTTTTTCCACTGCCCTTTTTCTCACGGCTGCCGCCGCCGAACCGCACCGGCTAGCCGTGGATTTTTCCGCGACAAACGGGCAACTGCGGGCACTCCATGGCATCAACAAAGGCCCGCTCGCAGCGAACGGATTCGTGGATGTGACCGAAGCACAGAAGCGCCTGCACCTTCCTTTCACACGACTGCACGACTGCCATTTTCCGAACCCCGACGTTGTGGATATCCACACAATTTTCCCGAATCCTGACGCGGATCCCGCGAATCCCTCCAACTATGACTTCCGGACGACCGACGGATACCTCGCCGCCGTGCGTGCGACCGGCGCGGAGATCGTCTTTCGACTCGGCGAGAGCATAGAGCATGGGGCCGTGAAGCGGCACGTCAACCCGCCGCGCGACCTGCAGCGTTGGGCCGCCGTATGCGCGGGCATTGTGCGGCACTACAATGATGGCTGGGCTGGAGGGTATCGCTACGGAATCCGCTATTGGGAAATTTGGAACGAACCGGAGAATCGTCCGGTGATGTGGACGGGCACGGACGCTCAATTTCTGGAACTCTACGCAGTGACCGCCCGCACACTGCGCGCTGAATTTCCTGAGATCAAAATCGGCGGTGCGGCGTTCGGTTATTACGGCAAGTTCGATGGCAAAACGCTGGTGCCGTCAGAATTCGTCGCCGCGTTTTTACAGCTCTGCCGGCGCGAATCCCTGCCATTGGATTTTTTCTCGTGGCACTGCTATACCGCCGACCCCGCTGAACTGTCCGCACGCGCCCGGGCGGTGCGGCGCCTCCTCGACGAGGGTGGCTTTTTGAAAACGGAAAGCCACCTTAACGAATGGAATTATCTCCCCGGCGGCTCATGGGATATCGTTTCACGCACCGTGACACCGGAAGCCCGCCAGCGCGCCTACGAGCAAATGATGGGTGCCAGGGGAGGTGCATTTCTCGCCGTATCTCTCATAGAGTTGCAGGATGCGCCGGTGGAGGTTTGCAATTTCTTCCATGGAGAGACTGGCCTCTTTGGGTTGTTCACGGAAGTCGGCGCACCAACAAGGAATTATTATGCCATGCTCGCCTTCGCGCAACTCCTGGAAACGCCGCTCCGCCTCCGCGTCGAGGGAGGCATTCCTGGCAATCTAGCGATTGCCGCAGGAACCAATCCTGACCAGACAAAAGCCGCCGCGCTCATTGCCAATTTAAGCGGCCCGGATGAAGTTCGCCTTGTTTTGGGAAAACCGCCCTGGCCGGGCGGGAGCGAGATCGAAGTCTTCATGATGGACGAAGTCCGCGCTCTCGAACCCTCCGCCGTTCCGCCCGGTTCGGAAATTACCCTTCACCTCCCGCCTCCCGCCGTCGCGATCGTGACCCTCCGACCACTCAAGAAGTAATCATCCCGGTCTTAAGATAGAGTCGCCACAGCGCGGGATCCGCGCGAAGGCGGGCTCAAAGCCATCACCCGGAATGCCGGTGCCCCTGCTCATCCCGGAGCCATCGGCATTGCCACTGTGGCAATTTTGCCAGGTTCCGAAGGAGACCCTTCCGACGAAAGGCCAGCTGCGCATGGGACAATCGAAGGTCTATCCACCGGTGTTGAAAGAGAATTCCTTCACCTCGTTTCACCGCGAATCCATGCTCCTTGATCATAGTGGAAGATCGCGCCGCGCCGTTCGTTATAGGTGCTTCTACCTGCTGCCATGCTTCATTTCCTTTTTCGCGCCGCGCTGTTCCCTCTGGCCGTCCTCGGTTTATTGGCTCCCTGCTCCGGCAAATCCCCGCCCCCGGCGTCCGGTAGGGTATTCGATGTGCGGGCGTTCGGTGCGACGGGCGATGGCGTGACGCCGGACACCGCGGCGCTCAACCGCGCCGTTGAAGCCTGCTCAATGGCAGGCGGCGGCAAGGTGTTGCTTCCTCCCGGCCGCTATCTGTCCGGCACGATCCACCTCCGCAGTCACGTCCATCTCTATCTGGATGCCGGGGCGAGACTCATCGGATCTCCGGACCTATCGCTCTATCATCATCCCGCACGCCCGGATTCCCTGCCTGCAGAAGCGAAGTGGGGAAATTGGTATCGCGGCCTGATCGTCGGCGAGAACCTTGTGGACGTAACTCTTGGCGGGCCAGGCACCATCGACGGCAACAAGGTCTTCGACGCCGAGGGCGAAGAAAAGATGCGCGGCCCCCACACCATCGTTTTCGCCGGCTGCCGTGATTTCACGATCCGCGACCTCACCGTGGTGGACTCCGCGAACTATGCCGTGTTTTTCCAATGCAGCGACGACGTGGACATCCGCGGCCTGAAAATCACGGGCGGCTGGGATGCCATTCACTGGCGCGGAGTTCCTGAGCGCTGGTGCCGCGACGTGACCATCCGCGACTGCCACTTCCAGACCGGCGACGACTGCATTGCCGGCAGCTATTGGGACCGCACTGTCATCTCGGGCTGCACCATCAATTCGTCCTGCAACGGTATCCGCCTGATCGGCCCGGCCACCGGGCTGATCATCCGCGACTGCCTTTTCCATGGCCCCGGCCGCCATCCCCACCGCACCTCGCAGCGGACGAACATGCTCTCCGGCATCATCCTCCAGCCCGGTGCTTGGGGCGGCACCAAGGGTGCGCTCGACGACGTGTTGATCTCCGGCGTCACCATGCACCGCGTCGCTTCCCCGGTGACAGTCTGGACCAAGCCCGGCAACACGCTTGGTCGAATCACGGTCAGCCGCCTCGACGCCACCGGCGTTTACCGCTCGGCCGTCTCGGTGGAAAACTGGACCGATCAGCGGCAGGGAACGTTCGTCCTGCGCGACGTGAATGTAGACTTCGATGGAGGTGGGACGGCGGAGCAGGCAAAGACTCCAGTCAGCAAGCCAGCAGTGGACGCCCGGCCCTTGCCATCCTGGGGAATCTACGCGCGGAACGTCGAGAAGATTGATTTCAGTGACGTTAGGCTGTCCTTGAAAACCGACGACTTCCGCCCGGTCATCGGAATGGAGGATATCGGCCTGCTGGAAATCGACGGCCTGCGCTTCCCCACGGTTAAGGATGCCCATGCCTCTTTTTTCACCGGGGTGAACGAAGTTCGGCTCGAAAACACCACTCTGTCCGCACCAGCCGATTCCCCCCATGAAAACTAGAATTGGCCGAACCGATCATGGGCGATTTGATCTTGTGGGGGGCTCCCGTCCAAATTCCGTCTTAACGGCATATTGGTTCGCTGCATTCACCCTGTTTCTGCCCCATCCGTCCTCGACCATCACTCCATGATCCCGTTCCGCCACACCGACCCAACCACCATTCACGCAAAAAGTAGTCACCCCGCTCGTGCGCTGCGGGCCGTCCGTCACGCCGCCTTTTTGGTGGGTTTTCTGGCGATCCTTTCCGGGACCCTTCAGGCGGAGAACTCCCCGGAAGACACTCTGCGCCTGCATCCGGAAAACCCGCGATACTTCCAGTGGCGGGGAAAGACGACCGCCCTCATCACCTCCGCCGAGCACTACGGCGCGGTGGTCAACCCGGATTTCGACTACCGGAAATATCTCAAAGCGCTCGCCGCCGATGGAATGAACTACACGCGGGTTTTCGTCGGGAGTTATGTGGAAAAACCGGGTGCTTTCGGTATCCAGCGGAACACGCTCGCTCCCGATCCCGGCAGGTTTCTGGCACCGTGGGCGCGCAGCGGCACGCCAGGCTATGCAGGCGGAGGAAACAAATTTGATTTCGACCAGTGGAACCCCGGGTTCTTCGCGCGTCTCCGGGACTTTGTCGCGGAAGCAGACCGGGTCGGCATCGTCGTGGAGATCACCCTTTTCTGCTCGGTTTACAACGATCTCGGCTGGTCGGTCAGTCCTTTCAATCCGGCCAATCATGTCAACGGCGACGCGCTCACCGACTGGAAAAAGCTGCATACCCTGGACAACGGGGGCATCCTCTCCCGACAGGAAGCGCTCACCCGAAAGATCGTGGCGGAACTCAATGGCGCGGCGAACATTTTCTACGAACTCCAGAATGAGCCTTGGGCAGACCACCACACCATCGGGGATTCCATCAATCCCTACCTGTTAAAAGAGCGCAAGTTTCCAAATGCCGTGGAAATCACCGCGCCCGTATCGGTCGAGTGGCAGGCTCGCGTAGCAACTTGGATTTCGGAGGCGCAGGCGCAACTGCCGAGAAAGCACCTGATCGCGCAGAACATTTCGAACTTCCGCCTCGCCGTGCGGGAAAGCGATGTGGCGCCGGGAGTTTCGATCCTGAATTTCCACTATGCCTATCCGGAAGCGGCGAACTGGAACCTCGGACTCGGCAAGCTGATCGGCCACGACGAGACGGGATTCGGGGGGCGCGAGGACGCCACCTACCGCCGCCAGGCGTGGAACTTCATGCTCGCGGGCGGCGGACTCTACAACAATCTCGACTACTCCTTTTACGTGGGTGACGAAGATGGTGCCGGTCCCGCGCCGGAGGCTCCCGGGGGTGGCAGTGCAGCCTTGCGCCGGCAGCTCCGGGTGTTGAGCGAATTCATCCACTCCTTCGATCTCGCCGCGCTGTCGCCGGACTTCTCGACGGTGAAAAATTCGCCGGGCGTCGTCACCCGCACCCTCAGCGCACCCGGAAAGGAATACGCGATTCTGGCGACCGGGCGCGGGCCGTGCCGGCTGAGTCTCGACCTGCCGGCCGGCACCTACACCGCGGAATGGCTGAACCCCATGACGGGCGGGATGATGAAGAGTGAAGAGTTCACGGTTAGCGGGGCCGCGCACAACCTGTTAAGCCCCGGGTTCCAAGACGAAATCGCGCTGCGGGTGCGGTCGAAGTAAGCCCGCTACGGGCGAATCATCCAAAATCATGACAACCACCATTCGAGCCTCCCTGAAATGCCTGCTCGCCCTCGTCTGCTCACTCGGAGCCTCCACACTCCAAGCGGTGGGGAGCGAGCAACGGCTGCTCTACGTCGCCGCGCCTGGGATCCGGAACTATCTCGAATACGGGGGCCACGGCGTGCTCGTTTTCGACATCGACAAGGGTCACAAATTCGTCCGCCGGATTCCCTCCGCCGGCCTTGATGAAAAGGGTGTGCCCCGCAACGTGAAAGGCATCTGCGCTCACGCCGGCACGCGGCGGCTTTTCCTCAGCGCCACCCACACGCTCGCCAGCATTGACCTCGTCACCGAAAAGTTGCTGTGGGAAAAGCCGTTCGAGGGAGGCTGCGACCGCATGTCCATCACCGCAGATGGCAAAGAGATCTATCTTCCCTCCTTCGAAAAGGACTTCTGGAATGTCGTCGATGCCGGGACCGGCGGCCTCATCCGCCGCATTGAGACGCCGGACACCGGCGCGCACAACACGGTCGTCGATGCCGGCGGCAAGCACGCCTATCTCGCCGGACTGCGGTCCCCGCTGCTGCGCGTGGTGGACACCAAATCGCGCGAGGTCATCAAGTCCGTCGGTCCTTTCAGCTCGGGCATCCGCCCCTTCACTGTCAATGGCGCGGGCACGCTGTGCTACGTAAACGTGAATGGCCTGCTGGGGTTTGAAAGTGGCGATCTCGTCACCGGAAAAATGCTCCACCGCGTGGAGGTTCAGGGCTTCCCAATGGGTCCGGTCAAGCGACATGCCTGCCCCAGCCACGGCATCGGCCTCACGCCGGATGAAAAGGAAATCTGGATCGCGGACGGCCACAACCAGCACGTGCATTACTTCGACGTCTCCGTCCAGCCGCCCGAACAACTCGGCAGCATCAAGCTGCGCGACGATCCGGGCTGGGTGACCTTCAGCATCGACGGTCGCTACGCCTATCCCTCGACCGGCGAAGTGATCGAAGTGGCGACCCGCCGGATCGTGGCAACACTCGAAGACGAGGAGGCCCGTCAGGTTGGCAGCGAGAAGATGCTCCAGATCGACTTCGCCAATGGCCTGCCCGTCCGCAACGGCGACCAGTTCGGACTCGGCCGCGCGCGCTGAGCGGCGTCCTTGGCCGCGTATATCCCAGCCCGGAGCGGCGAGGTGCGGGTCCGCCTTCCCACGCACCTCTGATAACCAAAATCGGTCAAGTCTGTTCCGGCGGAATCAATCCTAACTCCCGGCCCGTGCGGGATCCCAGCGCCGGGCATGGGCTTCTTTAATCGTCGTTTCCACCGGATGATGTTCAACTTGTTTTGGGACAGCCGCCGTGGTCGGGCGGGAGCGGGAGGCGTTCCACAATCGTCACAAGCCGAGCAGATAAAGAAAGGCTTCGGCGGCGTGCCAAGTGTGGGGGGCGGATAATTTTTTCCCCACGTAAACCGGATCAATGATTTCCAGCGGGGCATAATCCGCTTCACTGGCATTTTGTTCCCACGTCAGCGGGTAGTCCCGGTTCCCGAGTGGACTTTTCCGGACGCCATGGAAATGGTCACAGGCCCAGCCCAGGTAGGGATAAGGTCCCCGGTCGTCGTGGTCCTTGCTCTTAACATATGTGTCCTTGTAGTCCATCCAGAAGAGTGCCGAATACCCATCGGCGACTTTTGGAATCGTGTATGGATCCGGCAGGCCCAGCGCCCGTAACCCGTATTTGAGCCATTTTGTTTGATAGACAGGATGGTCCGCGAAATCCGAACGGCCTTTGATGTAGGTATTGCCGTCCTGCTTCACCTCGAAGCGTGGAATCTCTCCCAGGACCTTGGAAACGAGAGGATGATTCCGGTCACTGACCAGCGAAATGAGAAACAGAACCTGACCCGGATTGTCGGCTTCATTTTCGCCTTTATTGTTTCGATCATACACGTCGGTAAGACCCATAATCCAATCCCGGATAATGTGGAGATTACCGGTTTCCCGGAAGGCAATCCCCATCATGGCTCCGTCGCGATACCATGGTTTCCGGTAAACAAAGAAATTCGGCACCGGGCCGGCAGGAGTCACGTTTACAAGCAGTTCGTGGTGCAGAACCCTAAGAATCCCTGGGTATTTTTTGTCTGAGAAGGACGGCAATTTGACCAGACTACGCGTGCCTTCAACGGCGGTGCGTCGGCCGTCCTGCGTAATCCAGACAGCCTCCTCATCTTCCGTGATAGTCACTTCCCGGCCATCAGCAGTCCGCAGGACCACTTCGTAGGCCGAAGGCACAATCAGGTCGCTGGTTAGCTTCCAATCGTGGAGAATTTTCCCGTCACGGGGGTCAAGCAGTTTCCCGTCGCGGTAGATCAGTTTCGCGCGCTGCCCCATTCCAAAAAGGAAAAAACGGATGTCCGGCAAATCGCGTGAACCTCCGAAATCACTCCGGAAGCGCTCCAACTCTTTACGGTAGGCCGCAAGACGCTCGTCGGTCATCGCCGGGGAAGAAGGAGTGGCAGCGGCGGCGGCTTCCGGGTCCCTGGCTTGGCGCAGGTAGAGAAACAGGTCGCGGATTTCCGGCTCCTCCAAGCCGTTCATAAGGCCTTCCGGCATCATGGAATTCACGCTGGTTTCCACGGATTTCACCTCGGTCCGAGGGATGGTAACAGGGGCGGCCAGCGTTTTCAGGGTGTAGGAACTGGCATCTTCGCCAATGAGACTGCCAGCGTGCAGTTCACCGCTTTTAGTGGTGATGAAAACCTGCTGGTAGTCTTTTCCAACCACCGCGTTTGGATCCAGAATGTTTTGCAGCAGATAATCAATATCGGCATAACTGCCG
>JAYUWQ010000134.1:0-5444 GCA_043753485.1 bacterium | reverse complement strand
CCTCCATGAATGTAAAGTTCGGGGGCACTGCTCCATCCGTTTATCTGGGGGTGAGTCCCACCACGGCCAACATCCCGGCTGCTGGCGGAACGTTCAGTTTCAACGTCAATGCCAGCGGTACCTGGACCTGGGCACGCAGTTCCGCGCTGGTCAGCAGTGAGGAGCCGAGGACCCAGACCGGAATCCAGACGTTTACCTATACGGTCGCCGCCAATCCGGGTTCACTGGTCCGGCAATACACGATTACCCTGACGTCGGGCACCCTGACCGCAGTCTTAACGATCGTGCAGGCCGGGGTGTTGAAAGATGATCATGCCAACAATACCTCCAATGCGACGGTAATCGGCCAGACCGGCAGTGTGGCCGGGGCCATCAACTATGCGGGGGATGTGGACTATTTCCGGGTCAACGTCACCGGCAGCGGAGCCCTGACCATGCAGACCACCGGCACCACCGATACCTACGGTTTTCTCCTCAACAGCAGTGGGCAGGCGCTGACCCAGGATGATGACAGCGGAGCGGATTCGAACTTCCGCATCAGCTATCCGGTCACTGCCGGAACCTACTACATTACGATCCAGAATTATGTGAACAACCTGACCGGAGCCTACACTCTGACCACCAGTTTTTCTTCCACCATCACCCTCGCCATCACCCCGGCCACCCGCACCGTCCCCGGATCGGGAGGGACCTATGATTTCAGCATCAACAGCAACAGCACGTGGTCCTGGAGTTCCAACGCACCGTGGGTCACGACGTCGGAGCTAACCAATCAAAATGGCCCCCAGAGCTTCACTTATAATGTCTTGCCCCAGACAGCGGCGGCTTCCCGCAGTGCGGTGATCACCCTGACTTCCGGGCCGGTGACTTCAACGCACACCATCAACCAGGGGGCGGCGGTGGTCGATGACCATGGCAACAGCCTTGCCACCGCCACGCCGATCCAACCGCAGTCCGCCACTCCGGGCATCATCGAAGCCCAGGGGGATGAGGACTATTTCAGGATCGTGGTTCCGGGGAGTGCGGCCTTGTCCGTGCGGACCACGGGGAATCTGGATACCGAGGGCTTCCTGATGGATGCCGCCGGCACCGAACTGGCGAGCGATGATGATGATGTGGATTCCAACTTCCTCATCACCTGGCCTGTGACCGCGGGCACGTATTATGTGAAGGTGCGGCCGTACGTGTCCGGTGACACCGGGGCCTACAGTGTGGTCAGTGAACTGGCCAGCGCCCCCTATCTCAGCTTGCCTGCCACGATCAGCCCGGCCCCGGCGGCGGGAGCAACCCAGTCGATCGCCGTTTCCTCCAATGCGCTCTGGAGCTGGAGCATCAGTCAGGCGTGGATCACGGCGCCCGGGGAAGCCGCCAGTCAGAGCAACGACCAGTCCTTTGAATATCAGGTGGCAGCCAATCCGCTTGCAACCGCCCGCTCTGCCACCATCGCCTTCAGCGCCCCCGGCCTTGCGGCGGCTGTTCTCACCATCACGCAGCCCGCGGCGGGTCCGGCAATCAGCCAACAGCCGGTGGGTGTCACGATCCAGCCGGATGGGGAAGCGGTGCTGGCGGTGGTGACCGCGGCTCCTTCCGTAAGCTATCAATGGTATGCCGGTGCGGCGGGCAATACCAGCCTTCCGGTGCCTGAGGCCACAGGCGACACCCTGCGGATTTCGCCAATGACCACCACTTCCTACTGGGTGCGCCTCAGCAATGCCCAGGGCATTACCGATTCAAATGTGGCCGTGGTCACCGTGGATACGACCGTCGCCGGCGCCGTATGGACCCTTGTGCCGCCAATCGTCAACACTCATCTGCGGGCGGTGATCTGGGCCGGTTCCCAATTTGTCGCGGTGGGGGATGCGGGGGGTATCCTGACGAGTCCTGATGGTATCCTGTGGGAAGGACGCACTTCCGGCATCACTGAGCGTTTGGAATCGGTGGCCTGGAATGGTTCCATGCTGGTCGCGGTAGGCTCTGGCGGAGCGATTCTTTCCAGTCCGGATGGGGTGGGGTGGACGCTGCGGCCCAGCGGTTTCACGGCCTTCCTGCGGCATGTCACCTGGGACGGCAGCGCTTTTCTGGCGGTGGCGGACGGAGCCCTGCGTTCCAGTCCGGATGGGGTGACCTGGCAAAGTTTGCCCAACAATGCCGGGGGATTGGTGACGATCCGTTGGCTGGAAGGCACTCTTTGCGGCACGGGGGATATCAACCTGTCCACCAGTGCGGATGCCATCACCTGGACCCCGCGTCTGACCTTGGTGGGGTCCGGTTTCACGGATGTGGCCAGCAACGGCTCGCAGTGGGTCGTGACCAGCAGCGATGGCAAAGTCCGACGGAGCACCAATCGCGGGCTGGATTGGTCGGCGGCCCAGACCGTGACTGGCAGCGGATTGCTGGCCGCGGTCAGCGATGGATCCGGTTATGTGGTGGCAGGGGCGGGTGGCACCGTGCAGACCAGCCCTGATGGCACGGTGTGGACGGCCCGGACTTCGGGCACTGCCCAGGCGCTGAACGGTCTGGCCTGGAATGGACGGATGATGATCGCGGTGGGAGATGCGGGGGCAATGATCCGTTCCGGTGGAGCCCGTCCGGCCACCGCCGCGATGGGTTATTATGCCTGGGCAATCTCATTTGGTTTGAGCGAAGGCGCCACGGCCTCATGGGCTGATTCCGATGGGGATGGGCTGTCCAATGCCGGGGAATTCATCCATGGGACCCGGCCGGCCGATGCCGGGCACCGTGCCGCGCTGGAGCCGGAAATTTACCTGGAGCAGGGCGTGCCCCAGGTCAGGTTGCGTTATCCTTACAATCCTCAGGCGGACTTGCTTACGACCCGGTTGGAGCGGAGCAGCGATGGCCAGGGATGGACGACGCTGACTCCCACCGCCACCCCTGATGGAACCGGCTACACGGCGCGGCACGATTGGAGTTCGCCCCTCAGTCTCCTGGGAGATAAAACCTTCTTCCGGTTCAAGTATCTGGTGCCCTGATGATTTGCCCTTGCCGGGAAGATTCCGGCAAGGGGGCGGGCCGTCGGCCGGTTGAAAGCCTGAACGCATTACTAATTGCGCGACGGCAGAATGGCGTGATAGCTTGCGCGCTGCCAATCCGGCCCCTTTTCAGATCCCCCCCACCGATTCCATGGAACCCGATCGCATCACGCAGGCATTTCTCTCCCGCTTTTCAGAACCCATTATTGCCGAGGCGGAACGGCTGCGCAGTGCCGGGGCGGTCAAACAGATTTTCGGGGGACAGGCCTTTATCCGGGCCCGGGTGGAGGAAAGTGGGGATGTTTACCGCGTGATGTTGAAACGGAGCGTGCTGGGCTGGGAGTGGGAACTGAGTGGCCCGGAACAGCAGCACCCGGCCGCCATCGCCGCCGTGATGCTGGAGCGGGTGGCCCGGGGCGAATCGCTGCCTGACTCTCCGAATGAAGTCGGGGACGCCTCACTGCTGGAAGTGATCGAGGAAAAGCTGGGACGGGGGCTGCTGCCGATGGAGGACCTTTACGTGGAGAAACTGGAGAAGCGCTATAAGCGTTATGAAATGGAGCAATCGCTCTACGACACCGATCTGGTGCGGCTGAATCCGAAGTGGCCGGTGGAAAGTTATGATCCCGTGACGCTGTGGCCCGAAGCGCCGAAGGATATCATCCAATTCTGGAATTACATCGCGACGGCTTTCGACCGGAAGAAGCTGCCGTATCCCGCTTTCATGGAAGTCATCACCCAGAAGGAGCAGACCAAGGAACAGATGCGGGCTTGGGAACGGGAGCGCGAGATGGCTTCGTGGCAGGCGCGGGTGGACCGGGTGATCACGGCACCGGTATTGCCTCCGAAAGCCCTCGAACTGCGGCTGCTGGTGACCACACGGGAAGCAAAGCTGCAACAGCGGGGGCCAGGCACGGGAAATTTTGAAACCGTGAATGGCGAGGTGGAAACGGGTAAACTGCGGCAGGCCCTGGGGCAGGGGAGTTTGTTGTTGGACGGGGTTTCGGAATCGCTCTTCAGCCAGTGGTGTGGTTATTGGGGCACCGGGGAAGCGCCGGCCGCCGCACTGAAGCTTGATGAGGCCAGAGCCCGCGCGTTCATGGGGCAATTGCTGCGCCAACCGGCGTTGGCGGACCGCCTCGTAACCCTGGATGAGCAGCCTTTCTTCCATGTTCCCGAGCCCCTGCACTGGGAATGCACCGACCCCGCCGAAGGCCAGGCCGAAGCGGCAGAACGCAGTTATGGCCTGCAATTGATGATGGCCGATGGTGAGGCTGTGCCCTACGGGCTGGCCGTGCTGCCAGGGGCGGTGGATCTGTATCTTTCCGACGAAGCTGTTTTCACCGGACCGCGTCCTTGGATGGATAGTGGCGAGGCCATGCCACGCTATGAGCTGCCGGCCGAGGTCGTGGAAAGCGAAACCGGGGTGGACTTCCTGCGCCGCCTTGATGTGACCCTGCCGCCCGCACTCAAGGCCCGTGCGGTCGAGGCCGTGCTGAAGCCGCTGCTGGAGATGAAGCTGAGCAAGAAGGGACCTTCGGCTGATGCCGAGCAGATCCAGGCGGAAGTCTCTGCGACCGATGACGACTGCTTCCGCCTCGAAGTGCTGGAAAAAGACACCTGGCGTCTGGAGGAGAACCGCCGCTTTGAGGATGGACGGCTGCCCTGGTTTGACCGCCGGGCGCTCTACACCGTGCCGGAACAATTGGCGGATCTGGGGCTGAGCTGGGATGCCTCCGGCAAGTTCTTCAAGGCCCGGCTGACCAAGACGTTTCCTGACAAATTCGTCAAATGGCTGGACCGCCTGCCGCCATCGGTTTCGGTGGAACTGGATGGCGATCTGAAAACCCTGCGGGCCGACCCGGTGAAGGCCTCCGTGAAATTTGAAATCACCGAAGCCGGGGAGATCGACTGGTTTGATCTCAAGGTGCTGGTGGAAGTGGAGGGCATGGACCTGACGCGCCAGCAGATCCGTGATCTGGTGGAAGCCCGGGGCGGTTTTGTGCGGATGCCGGACGGAGGATGGCTGCGGCTGGAGATGACTCTTTCGGAGGAGCAGGAAGCGGCCGTGAATCACCTCGGGCTGGATGTCTATGATCTGTCAGGGGAAACCCACCGCATGCACGTCCTGCAATTGGCCGAACCGGGAGCCAAGGAGATTTTTGATCCCGAGGCCTGGAACCGGGTGTGTGACCGCGCGACGCGGCTGAAATTGCAGATCCGCCCACCGGTGCCGGCAGGGTTCCAGTTGGAACTGCGTCCCTATCAGATCGAGGGGTTTCATTACCTGGCCTATCTCGCGACCAATAACTTTGGCGGCATCCTCGCCGATGACATGGGTCTCGGTAAAACGGCGCAGAGCATCTGCTGGATTCTCTGGCTGCGGGAACGGGCCGAAGCGGCGGCCTTGGCCGACGCCAAGGGGGGCACGCCAAGGACGGTGGCCCCGGTGCT
>JAYUWQ010000133.1:0-5449 GCA_043753485.1 bacterium | reverse complement strand
AAAAGGAATATGTGGTGAACTTTTTCAATTCCGTCGCCCATGAAGTCCGGGAAATCATGGCCTCCCTCGGCGTGCGGAAGCTGAATGACCTCATCGGCCGGGTCGAGTTCATCAGACAGCGCCATATCGAGGATCATCCTAAGGCCAACACCATCAGCCTGCGCCGGGTGCTCAAAAATGTGGCCGCGGAACTGGGGGAGGACGTTCCCCGGATTTGTCTGAAAGGGCGCAATGACAGCAGTCACCCGCATCCGCTGGATGACAAAATCATCCAGGAAGCGAAGGACGCCATCACCGATCAGGTGCCGGTCAAACTGTCCTTCAAGGTCAAGAATACCGACCGCAATATCGGCACCAAGCTCAGCGGGGAGATCGCTTATCACTGGGGCGACACCGGCATGCCGGAAGGCACTATCACCGTCGAATTGGAAGGCAGCGCCGGCCAGTCCTTCGGCACCTTCCTCTGCGGAGGCATCAAGCTGATCCTGACGGGTGAGGCCAACGATTATGTCGGCAAAGGCATGACCGCGGGCGAGATCGTCATCAAGCCGCGGGCCGGCGTGAAATTCGCCGCCTCGGAAAACTCCATCCTGGGCAACACCGTGATGTATGGTTCCACCGGCGGTCACCTCTACGCCAGCGGCCGCGCCGGCGAACGTTTTTGCGTGCGGAATTCCGGGGGCACCGCCGTCGTGGAAGGCATCGGCGACCACGGCTGCGAATACATGACCAACGGAACGGTGGTGGTGCTTGGCCCGACCGGCCGGAATTTCGGAGCCGGGATGAGCGGCGGCGTAGCCTACATCTTGGACGAATCCGGCCAATTCGCCCAGCTCTACAATCCGGAGATGATTGAAATTGTAGGGTTGGAACTTGAGGACGGGGCCATTTTGAAGGGATTGATCGAAAACCACGTGATGAATACCAACAGCCGGAAAGGCGCCGCCCTCTTGGGCGACTGGGACGCGGCGCAGAAGCAATTCATCCGTGTCCAGCCCATCCAGGCCAAGCCCGCTCTCCCCGTTCCTGAGCCGGAACTGGCGGTGGCCGGCAAATAGTGCTCCGGAGATACCTGTTTCTGCCCAGCCACGGGCGTCGTTTCTTCAGGTGACGCTTCCGCGGATCAGCCCGCAACCCGTCTGCCCACCCGGCGCGACAAAAGGGGACCACCCGAAAAAGTTTCGGTGGACCTTGATTTTTCACCGATAAACGTTACCTGCTGGCCCCCTTTTGGTCGCCACCCCACTAGAATACAGAAAAAACATGAGCAAATACGGACTCCCCGAGAAGCAAGGCCTGTACGATCCACAGTTTGAACACGACGCCTGTGGCGTCGGATTCGTATGCCAGATGAAGGGGAAACGCTCCCATTCCATCATTGAGCAAGCCTTGACGATTCTGGTCAATCTGGACCATCGCGGGGCCTGTGGCTGCGAGACCAATACGGGGGATGGCGCCGGCATTCTGATGCAGGTGCCGGATGGATTTCTCCGGAAAGTCGCGGCCGTGGCCAAAATCACCCTGCCCGCAGCCGGCCGGTATGGCGTGGGCATGGTTTACGCGTCGCCAGTGGCCGCCGAGCGTGAGGCCAGCGAGCGCGAATTTGCCAAGATCGCCCAGGAGGAAGGTCAGACCGTCCTGGGGTGGCGGGATTTGCCGACCGACAACTCCTCCCTCGGCAACACCGCCAAGGCCAGCGAACCGTTCATGCGTCAGGTATTTGTCCAGCGCGGGGCCAATTGCCCGGACGATCAGGCGTTCGAGCGCAAACTCTACATCATCCGCAAGCGCAGCCACAATCAGATCCGGACCGCCGGTCTGGATGCCTTCTGGTACGCGGCCAGCATGTCCTGCCGCACCATGATTTATAAAGGAATGCTGATGCCGGAGCAGGTCGGCAAGTATTTCCTCGACCTCCAGGACCCGGACATGGACACGGCCCTCGCGCTGGTCCACTCCCGTTTCTCGACCAATACCTTCCCCAGCTGGGAGCGTTCCCACCCGTACCGCTACATCGCGCACAACGGTGAGATCAACACCCTGCGCGGCAATGTGAACTGGATGAATGCCCGCCAGCCCCTGCTGGAGAGCCCTCTGTTCGGCGAGGACATCAAAAAAATCCTGCCCATCGTCAACACCAACGGCTCGGACTCAGCCATGTTCGATAACGTCTTTGAACTGCTGGTGATGGGCGGCCGGTCGCTGCCCCATGCCATGATGATGATGATTCCGGAGCCGTGGAGCGGCCATGAGTCGATGAGCGACGAAAAGAAGGCCTTCTACGAATACCACTCCTGCCTGATGGAACCATGGGACGGCCCGGCCTCGGTGGCTTTCACGGACGGGACCATGATCGGGGCTACCCTCGACCGTAATGGCCTGCGTCCATCCCGTTATTATGTGACCAAGGACGACTTGGTGATCATGGCGTCGGAAGCCGGCGTGCTGCCTATTGAGCCTGAGCGCATCGCCATCAAAGGCCGTTTGCAGCCGGGCCGCATGTTCATCGTGGACATGCAGGAAGGCCGCATCATCCCGGATGAGGAAATCAAGAGCCGGATCGCTTCCGAACAGCCCTACCGCGCATGGCTGGATGACAACCTCATCAAGCTCTCCGATATCGCCGAAGCCAAGGAAGTTCCTGGACAGGACCACGACACCGTGCTGCAACGGCAGCAGGCATTTGGTTATACCTTCGAAGATCAGCGCAAGATCCTCCTTCCCATGGCCAAGGATGGCGTGGAAGCCACCGGATCGATGGGGACGGATATCCCGTTGGCTGTGCTCTCGGATAAATCCAAGCTCCTCTACGACTACTTCAAACAACTCTTCGCCCAGGTCACCAATCCCCCGATTGACTGTATCCGTGAGGAAATCGTGACCTCCTCCGTCACCACCATCGGCCCGGAGCGCAACCTGCTTAAGCCCGTCCCGGCCAGCTGCAACCTGATCGAATTGAAGTCGCCGATCCTCACCAATGAGGAATTGGCCAAGCTCAAGGAAGTCGCCCAGGGTGAGTTCCGCTCCGTCACCATTCCGACCCTCTTCGACCCGAAACTCGGAGCCAAGGGCCTTGAGGCCGCTCTGGAGGAAGTCTGCAATCAAGCCAGCCTGCAGATCGATGCCGGGATCAATATCATCATCCTGAGCGACCGGGGGGTCGACAAACACAATGCCGTGATCCCGCCCCTCATGGCGGTGGCCGGCCTGCACCACCACCTGATCCGGGTCGGCCAACGCACCCGCGTCGGCCTCGTGCTGGAATCGGGCGAACCCCGGGAAGTCCATCACTTCTGCACCCTGATCGGTTATGGCTGTGCCGCGATCAATCCGTATCTGGCCTTCGAAACGCTCGACGACATGATCCGTCAGGGTCTGCTGGTGGGTGTCGATCATTACACCGCCTGCAAAAACTTCGTGAAGGCCGCGACCAAGGGCATCGTCAAGGTGGCCTCCAAGATCGGGATCTCCACGATTCAGAGTTACCTCGGTGCGCAGATTTTCGAATGCGTCGGCCTGACCCAAAAGGTGGTGGATAAATACTTCACCGGCACCGCCACCCGCATCGAAGGATCGGACCTTGAGGGCATCGCCAGTGATGTCCTCTCCCGCCATCATCACGCCTATCCTGACCGTCAGGTCACCAGCCGGGCGCTCGAAGTCGGCGGTGAATACCAGTGGCGTTCCGAAGGGGAGGCCCACCTCTTCAGCCCGCAGGTCATTCACTCCCTGCAGAGCGCGGTGCGCACCGGGAACTACAAGACCTTCAAGACCTATTCCGGTCTGGTTAATGACCAGATGAAGCACTTCTTCACGCTGCGCGGGTTGCTGGACTTCCGGAAGAGGGACGCGATTTCCATTGATGAAGTGGAATCCGTCGACGCCATCCTGCAGCGCTTCAAGACCGGGGCCATGAGTTATGGCTCCATCTCCTCCG
This sequence comes from bacterium, assembly GCA_043753485.1. Lineage (GTDB taxonomy): Bacteria > Verrucomicrobiota > Verrucomicrobiia > Verrucomicrobiales > V1-33 > CAIZWU01. Next base: position 1,512 of record JAYUWQ010000133.1, on the reverse strand, counting down.
AAGCGCACGAATCGCTGGCCATTGCCATGAACCGCATCGGCGGCAAATCCAACACCGGCGAGGGAGGCGAGGACCCGGAACGTTACACCTGGACCAACGACCGGGGCGATTCCAAGAACAGCGCCATCAAACAGGTGGCCTCCGGCCGTTTCGGGGTCACCAGCCTGTATCTCACCCAGGCCAAGGAATTGCAGATCAAGATGGCCCAGGGCGCCAAGCCTGGCGAGGGTGGCCAGTTGCCCGGCGGCAAGGTTTATCCATGGATCGCCAAGGTCCGGCACTCCACTCCCGGCGTGGGCCTGATTTCCCCCCCGCCGCACCATGACATTTATTCCATCGAGGATTTGTCAGAGTTGATCCACGATTTGAAGAACTCCAACCGTGCCGCCCGCGTCAGTGTCAAACTAGTCAGCGAAGTGGGCGTGGGAACCATCGCGGCCGGGGTCGCCAAAGCCCATGCCGATGTCGTCCTGATCTCGGGCTTTGACGGCGGCACCGGGGCCTCCCCGCAGACCTCCATCAAACACGCCGGCCTGCCTTGGGAGCTCGGCCTTGCCGAAACCCACCAGACCCTCGTCCTGAATAAACTGCGGTCCCGTATTGTGGTGGAAACGGACGGTCAGTTGAAGACCGGGCGCGATGTTGTTATTGCGGCCCTGCTCGGGGCGGAGGAGTTCGGTTTTGCCACCGCCCCCCTCGTCACCCTGGGCTGCATCATGATGCGCGTCTGCCATCTGAATACTTGTCCGGTCGGCGTCGCCACCCAGAATCCCGAGTTGCGGAAAAACTTCACCGGCGATCCAGAGCATACGGTGAACTTCATGAAGTTCATCGCCCAGGAAGTCCGCGAAATCATGGCCGAACTCGGTTTCCGCACTATCAACGAAATGGTGGGCCGCACCGATGCGCTCGAAGCCCGGGCTGCGGTGGATCATTACAAGGCCAAGGGAATCGACCTCTCGAAGCTGCTTTATTCCCCGCCGATGGGGCCGGAAGTCGGCCGTTATTGCACCGAGACCCAGGACCATGGCCTCGAGAAATCACTCGACCTGACCCACCTGCTTGATCTCTGTGAACCGGCCATTCAGCGCGGCGAAAAAGTCAGGGTGAACCTGCCGATCAAGAACACCAACCGGGTGGTGGGTACGATTCTGGGCAACGAAATCACCAAACGTCACTGGCATGGATTGCCGGAGGATACGGTGCACCTGAAGTTCCACGGCAGTGCCGGGCAAAGCCTTGGCGCTTTTGTGCCCAAGGGCGTGACCATCGAACTCGAAGGCGATGCCAACGATTATGTTGGCAAGGGCCTCAGTGGTGGCCGCATCATCATCTATCCGGATGCCCGGTCGACCTTTGCGGCCGACGAAAATATCATCATCGGCAACGTGGCGCTCTATGGCGCAACCGAAGGTGAAGTCTTCATCCGCGGGATGGCGGGCGAACGTTTTGCCGTCCGTAATTCCGGGGTCAACACCGTCGTGGAAGGCGTGGGAGACCACGGCTGCGAGT